>DASSRF010000210.1:0-5166 GCA_035701945.1 Caldimonas sp.
CCGTGCCCTCACGGCAGCGACTTCGACGCCGCCGCGCCGCGACCGCGCGGCGCGCTCGCGGCCGGGTCGTCGCCGATCGCGACCGCGACGGCGTCGCCCTCGGCGAGCGAATCCGACGGGTTGACGACGAGCCGGTCGCCGTCGACGACGCCGCCGAGGACCTCGATCGACTCGCCGAGATTGCGGCCGAGCGTCACCGGCCTGAGGCGGACGCGGTGGTCGGCGTCGACCAGCGCGACCCGGGTTCCCTCGCCGCGAAAGAGCAGCACGTTGGTCGGCACGACGAGCGTCTTCGCACCCGCGAGCGGCAGCTCGACCTGGACGTACGCGCCGGGCAGCAGCGTGCCGTCGCGGTTGGGCAGGTTGATCTCGACCTGCATCGTTCGCGTCGCCGGGTCGATCGCGCCGGCGCTGCGCGCGACCTCGCCGCTGAACGTCTTGCCGCGCAATTCGGCCTGCGTGACGACGACCTTCTGCCCGGCGCGGACGAGCTGGGCGTACGACTGCGGCACGTTGACGTAGATGCGCAGCGGATCCATCTGCGTCAGCACGAAAAGGGCCCTGCCGCTCGAGTCGACGAGGTCGCCGACCTCGACGTTGCGCCGCGTGATGACGCCGTCGAACGGCGCCGTGACGCGCGTGAAGCCCTGCAGCTGGCGCAGCCGCTGCACGTTGGCGTCGGCGGCGGCGAGGTTGGCGGCGGCCTGCGCCGCACCGCTGCGCCGCTCGTCGAGCTCCTGCTGCGAGACGACGTCCTTCTTGCGCAGCGCCTCCCAGCGCTCGACCGTGCTCCTGGCGAGCGCGAGGCTCGCCGCCGCCTGCTGGCGTGCTGCCTCGGCCTGCGAGAGCTGCTGGTCGACCTCGGGCGACTCGATCACCGCGAGCACTTCGCCCCGGGCGACGTGGCTGCCGATGTCCTTCGTCCAGCGGCGCACGTAGCCAGCTGCGCGCGCGGCGATCGGCGCCTGCTGGAAACCCTGCAGCGTTCCCGGCAGCGCGAGCGTCTGGCCGGCCTCGCCGCTGCGAACGACCGTCGTGCGCACGTACGGCGTCGCGCTCGCGGCGACGTTGGCCTCGAGGACGCGCGCGTTCGCGATCCGGCCGACGATCGTGCGGCCGGCGCCGACCGCGAGCAGCAGCAGCACGACGACGGCGACGATCCGCGCGCCGCGGACGACCTTCGCGCGCGCCGCCGAATCGGCCTGCGGCCTCGAGTCGATCCGCGAATGCTCGTCGGCCATGCTTCAGCGCTCCTGCGTTGCGGGGATCGCAGCGACCGCGCGGTGCGCGTGCGCGCGGCGCCGCGCGAGCCGCTCGTGGACGCCGGCGAAGACGACCGGGACGAAGAGCAGCGTCGACACCGTCGCGAACAGCAGGCCGCCGATGACGGCGCGGCCGAGCGGCGCGTTCTGCTCGGCGCCCTCGCCGATGCCGAGCGCCATCGGGACCATGCCGATGATCATCGCCAGCGCCGTCATCAGCACCGGCCGGATGCGCGTCGCGCCGGCGTCGCGCGCAGCGAGCGCCGGCGAGGCGCCTTCCTGCTGGCGCTGGCGCGCGAACGAGACGAGCAGGATGCTGTTCGCGGTCGCGACGCCCATCGTCATGATCGCGCCGGTGAGCGCCGGCACCGACAGCGTCGTCCCGCTGATGAAGAGCATCCAGGCGATTCCGGCGAGCGCCGCCGGCAGCGCGGCGACGATGATCATGGCGTCGATCCACGACTGGAAATTGACGACGATGAGCAGGTAGACGAGGACGATCGCCATCGCCAGGCCGACGCCGAGGCCGACGAACGACGCCTGCATCGTCTGCACCTGTCCGCGCAGCGTGATCTGGCTGCCGCGCGGCAGCTTCGGCCGCGCTTCGTCGACGAGCGCCTGCACCTGCGCGGCGACGCTCGCGAGATCGGTGCCCTGCACGCCGACGAAGACGTCGACCGCGGGCAGGATGTTGTAGCGCGAGACGACCGCCGCCTGGCGTGCCGGCGTCGCCTCGACGAGGTTGCCGAGCAGCTGCGTCGCTCCCGGATTCGCGTTGCCGCCGCCGCCGGCCGCGACCGGGACGTTGAGCAGCGCGTCGAGCGAGTCGACGCGGTACTGCGGCGTCTGCACCGCGATCGAGTAGACGATGCCGTTGGCCGGATTGAGCCAGAACGCGGGCGCCGTCTGCGAGCTGCCCGAGAGCGACACCAGCACGTTCTGGCCGACGTTCTGCGCCGACAGCCCGACCTGCTGCAGCCGCGAACGGTCCATCTGCAGGTTGACGGCGGGCATGTCGAGCCGCTGATGGACGTGCGCGTCGACCGCGCCCGGGATCTTCCGGATCTGCTTGGCGAGGTCGGCGGCGAGCGCGGCGTTGGCCTGCAGGTCGTTGCCCGACAGCTGGACGTCGATCGCCGCCGGCAGGCCGAAGTTGAGGATCTGGGTGACGATGTCGGCCGGCTGGAAGAAGAACTCGACTCCCGGGAAGCGCTTCGGCAGCTCGGCGCGCAGGAGGCTCACGAACTCTGCGGTCGGCCGGTGGCCTTCCTTCAGCGACAGCAGGATCTCGCCGTCGAGCGTGCCGAACGTTCCGGCGTTGCTGTACGACAGGTTGATGCCGCTGTTCGGAACGCCGAGGTTGTCGAGGATCGTCTCGAGCTGCTCCTTCGGGATCAGCTGGCGGATCGCCGCCTCGACGTCGTCGGCGATCCGCGCCGTCTCCTCGATCCGCGTCCCGGTCGGCGCGCGAAAGTGCATCCGGATCTGGCCGGCGTCGACGCTCGGGAAGAAGTCGCGGCCGAGAAACGGATAGAGGCCGCACGAGAGCAGGCAGAAGGCGAGGAAGCCGACTCCGAAGACCCCGCGCTTGTCCAAGAGCGCGCCGAGCGCGATCGTGTAGGCGCCGCGGACGCGCTCGAACTGGCGATCGAAGGCACGGTGGACGCGCTGGAAGACGCTCGGCGCGCCGCCCGGCCTTGCGTCAGCGCCGTGCGTGGTGCGCATCAGCAGCATGACGAGCGTGGGAACGAGCGTTCGCGACAGGATGTACGAAGCGACCATCGCGATCACGACGGCCTCGGCGAGCGGAACGAAGAGGAAGCGCGCGACGCCGGTGAGAAAGAACATCGGCACGAAGACGATGCAGATGGCGAGCGTCGAGACGAACGCCGGGACGCCGATCTCGCCGGCGCCGATCACGATCGCCTCCTCGAGCGGCTGGCCGAGGTGGAGATGGCGCTCGATGTTCTCGATCGTCACGATCGCCTGGTCGACGAGGATGCCGACCGAGAGCGCGAGGCCGCCGAGGGTCATCAGGTTGAGCGTCTCGCCGAGCATCTGCAGGACGAGGATCGACGCCAGGATCGAGAGCGGGATCGTGAGGGCGATGATCGCCGTCGAGCGCCAGTTGCCGAGGAAGAGCAGCACCATGGCCGCCGTCAGTACCGCGGCGATCGCCGCCTCGGCGACGACGCCGAGCACCGCCGCCTTGACGAACACCGACTGGTCGAAGAGCGGCGTCACCTTGACGTCGCCGGGCAGGAGCGGCTGCACCTTGGGCAGCAGCGCCTTCAGGTTGGCGACGATGTCGAGCGTCGACGCGCCGCCGTTCTTCAGCACCGACAGCAGCACGCCGCGGGCGCCGTCCTTGCGAACGATGTTGGTCTGCGGCGAGAAGCCGTCGCGGACGTAGGCGACGTCGCGCAGGTACGTCGTCGTCCCGTTCGTCGTCTTCACCGGCAGGTCGTTGAGGCCGGCGATCGCCTCCGGCGAGCCGTTCATTCGCACCGCGTACTCGGTCTCGCCGAACTTGGCCGTCCCCGACGGCAGGATCAGGTTCTGCAGGTTGACGGCGTTGACGACGTCGGCCGGCGCGAGGCCGCGCGCCTGCAGCGCCTGCATGTCGAGGTCGACCGAGATCACCCGGTTCTTGCCGCCGTACGGGAACGGGATCGCGATCCCCGGGATCGTGATCAGCTGCGGACGCAGGATGTTGATCGCCGAGTCGAACACCGTCTGCTCGGGAAGCGTCTGGCTCGCGAGCCCGAGCTGGATGACCGGGATGCTCGACGCCGAGTACTTGATGATGAGCGGCGGCGTGATCCCCGGGGGCAGCTGGCGCAGCTGCGTCTGCGCGATCGCGACGACCTGGGCGATCGCGGTCTGGATGTTGGCGTTGGGCTGGAAGAAGACCTTGATGACGCTGATGCCGGCGAGCGAGGTCGACTCGATGTGCTCGATGTCGCTCACCGTCGTCGTCAGGCTGCGCTCGTTCTGGGCCGAGATCCGCTGGCCCATCTCGGTCGCCGGCAGGCCGTTGTAGTTCCAGATGATCGAGATCACCGGAATGTTGATCTCGGGAAAGATGTCGGTCGCCATGTTGAGCAGCGCGAACGGCGTCGCCAGGACGATCAGCATCGCCATCACGATGAACGTGTACGGGCGCTTCAGCGCGAGCTGGACGATCGACATCGAGGGCGGTTCGCGCCAGCGCGCGGGCGGCGGCGCCGGGGTCTGCAGGGGCGAAATGGCGATGATATTCAGAGTGCCGCGGCGGCGTCGGCGAAGTCTTACCGGCGGCTGCCGGCTTGTCCCACACTTTCCACGGCCGGGCTGGCCTAACGTTCGCGACGGAGCGACACTCCGTTGCTCGACTCCCCAACTCGAGAGAACACCATGGCCACGACCACCGACTTTGCACGGCCCTCGGCGACGGGTGCCGAGAACGAGAACGACGCGACGACCGGCACGACGGCGCAGAAGCTGCGCGACCAGGCCGACGCGATGGTGCAGCGGATCCAGCCGCAGATCGCCGCGGTCTCGACGTACGCGCGCAACGAGCCGACCAAGGCGCTCCTGATCTCGGCGGCCGCCGGCGCGGCGTTGATGGGCCTGATCGCGCTGATGGCGCGCTCGGGCAGCCGCTCGTCGCCGTCGTCGGCCGTGAACTCGGCGATGGCCGCGATCCGCAACGCCGCGCTCGACCTCGCCGACAGCGCGCAGAACATCGCCGCCGACGCGCTCGACAGCGCGCGCAGCCGCGCCGCCGACGCGATCGACCGCGCGCGCGGCCGCGCCAACGCGGTCGCGGCCGACGCGAGCGACGCGACGCAGAGCCGCGCCGCGGCCGCGCTCGACGCCGCGCGCAGCCGCGCGTCCGCCGCCGCTGACACGGTCTCGGAGA
>DASSRF010000211.1:0-4068 GCA_035701945.1 Caldimonas sp.
CGCGTGGGACATGGTCCTCACGTTCTGGCTGTCGGGCCTCGTCGGCCTGCCGACGGCCTACCTCATCCACGCCAAGTGGGCCGAAGCGGCGTGCGTCGCGCTCTTCTTCCTGCCGGGCGCGTACGTCGCGCTGCGCCGGCGGCTGCACCGGGCGCGCATCCTGCGCTGCGACTGGACCGTCGCGCTCGACCGCTAGCGCGAACCGCTACAGGTCGCGGCCCTCGAAGGTGTTGCAGCGGTCGATGCTGCCGCCTTCGACGCCGCGCTTGAACCAGTTGACGCGCTGCGCGCTGGTGCCGTGCGTGAACGACTCGGGAACGACGGTGCCCTGCGTGCGCCGCTGCAACGTGTCGTCGCCGATCTGCGCGGCGGCGTTGAGCGCCGTCTCGATGTCGCCCGGCTCGAGGCGCCAGCCATTCTCCTTCTGCGAGCGCGCCGCCCAGACGCCGGCCAGGCAGTCGGCCTGCAGCTCGACGCGAACGCTCAGCGCATTCGCCTGCGCGCGGTCGCCGCGGGCCCGTATCGCGTCGACCTTCTCCATGACGCCGAGCAGGTTCTGCACGTGGTGTCCGACCTCGTGCGCGACCACGTACGCCTGCGCGAACTGGCCGGGCGCACCGAGCTTCTGCTCGAGGACGCGGTAGAAGCTGAGATCGATGTAGACCTTGCGGTCCTCGGGGCAGTAGAACGGGCCCATCGCCGCCTGCCCCTGTCCGCACGCGGTCGGCCAGCTGCGGGAGAAGAGGACGAGCTTGGGCGCCTGGTACGTCCGGCCGGTCTCGCGAAAGACGTCGCCCCAGACCTGCTCGGTGCTCTTCAGGACCTGCGACACGAAGCGGGCGCCCGGGTCGTCCTTCGGCGGCGCCGGCGCCGGGCCCTGCTGCTGGACCGTCGCCCCGCCGTCCGAGCCTTCCATCATGCCGAGCAGCTGGAGCGGATTGATGCCGAAGATCCAGCCGACGATCACCGCGATGACGATGCCGCCGATGCTGAGGCCGCGGCCGCCGAAGCCGAAGCCGCCGCCGCCACCGCCCATGCCGCGCACGTCCTCGACGTTGCTGCTTTCTTCCTGGCCATCCATGCGCATGTCGGATCTCCCGCGTGGAGTTCAGCCGGCATCGTAGCCCCCGGGCGCGGCCGCCGCGTGTCGGCCAAGAGGCAGACCGGCTGTCCGACCCGGCGACGCCGCATCGAGCCCGGCCGTGCGGTCGCTCACGCCGCACCCCGCGCGAATGCGGGGACGCGCGCGAGGGTCACGCGACTTGGCCTACCATGACCGCATTGCCTGCCTTCGGGGCCCGCCATGCGCACCTCCACCGAGCTCCTCGCCCAGTACGCCGCCTACCACCGCGACCGCCGCAACATCATCAGCCACTTCGTCGGAGTGCCGCTGATCGTCTTCGCGGTCGGCGTCCTGCTCGCACGGCCGGTGCTCGCGAGCGTCGGTGCGGTCGCGTTGACCCCGGCGTCGATCCTCTTTGTCGTCGCCGCGGCGTGGTACCTCACCCGCGGCAGCGCCGTCCTCGGCGTCGCGGTCAGCGCCGTCGTCGCCGCCCTGCTCTGGGTCGGCGATCGCGCCGCCGACGGCAGCGTCCCGGTCTGGCTCGGCTGGGGGCTCGGCTGCTTCGCGGTCGGCTGGGTCATCCAGTTCGTCGGGCACTGGTACGAAGGCCGCAAGCCCGCGTTCGTCGACGACCTCGTCGGCTTGCTCGTCGGCCCGATGTTCGTCGTCGCCGAAGCGATGTTCATGCTCGGCTGGAACAAGCCGCTGCAGGACGAGATCGAGCGCCGCGTCGGCCCGACGACGATGCGCGACATGGCGCGCATCGCCTGACGCCGCGCGCGGGCGTCAGCCGCTGCCGACGACCGGGGCGGCGATCGACGCTTCGACGTCGTCGAGCGGTTGGTAGCGACAGCGCGTCGCCTGCGCGAGGATGAACTCGGCGATCGCGTCGACGTCGTCGAGGTCGAACACCGGCAGGCTCGTTCGTTGCGGCAAGGCGCCGGCACTGTCGGTCGCGATCGCGACGACGAACGGATCGTTCGGATAGAGCGCCGGCTTTCCGGTCGCGGCGCGCCAGACCTCGAGCTTGGGCAGCGGCGCGTGCTTGAAGCCTTCGACGAGCGCCCAGTCGCATTCGACCAGCTCGGCGAGCAGCTGGTCTGCGGTCGGCTCCTCGGCGATCGGATATTCGCGGATCTTCGCGAGACGACGGTTCGACGCGACGACGACCTCGAATGCGCCGGCCTGCCGGTGCCGCCACGAATCCTTGCCTTCGTGGTCGATGTCGAATTCGTGGTGCGCGTGCTTGACGACCGAGACGCGCTGGCCGGCGAGCCGAAGGCGAGCGATGAGCTGCTCGATGAGCGTCGTCTTGCCCGACCCCGAGTAGCCGCAAAAACCGATCACGTGCATCGGGCGAGTGTATGACGGCGCGTCCGCCAGTCGCGGCCATCAATAATCGACGCATGCACGAGGCGAACGGCGAGACGACGAGCGGCGCATCCGACGGCGTCGGCCGCTGGCAGCGCGCCGGCGGCGATTTCCTGCGCGGCTTGCTCGCCCTGCCCGAGCTCGCGCTCGTCGCCGAGTCGTGCCCTGCCGAGCGCTCTTTGCACGCGCGCCTCGTCGACGAGCCGGCGCGCGCCGTCGCCGACGCCGAGCTCGCGGCGATCGCCGATGCCGACGCACGCGACAACTACCGGACGTACCTCGCGTTTCGCGACGCGATCGAGCGCGCCGGAACGCTCGAGGCGCACTACCTCGCGCTCGTCCGCGGCGGCCGGATCGCGGTGCCGCCGGTCTTTCTCGATCGCATGGTCGAGGCGATCGTCGGCCGGCTCGTCGACGACGCGGCCGACCCGTTCGAGCGCCGCGCGGCACAGTTGCTCTATCGCTCGCAGCGCGTCGCCGTCGTCGACGGCCGCGTGTTGAGCGCCGACCGCGAACGTGCCGACCGCGCGAACGAGGCCGCCGGCACGTTCGATCTCGTCCGCGACCTGCTGCGCGGCAGCGGCGCGGTCGGCGAGCTGCCGATCCTCGGCGCCGCCAACGCGCAGGAGTTCGCGCGTGCTGCCGATCCGCACGCGTGGGTCCTCGACCTCACGCACGAGGTCGCGAACGACCTCGGCCACGGCCTCACGTTCACGATGGCGCGCGCGCACTCGGGCCTGGCGGCGCTCGCGCGCGTGCTCGAGCGCTGGATCTTCCACTTCCTCGCGGTGCGAACGACGATCCGTCCGCTGGCGCGGATCGACGATGCGGCTTGGCGCTGGCACGTCGGCCTCGACGCCGAGGCGACGCTGCTCCTCAACGCGCTCTACCGCGGCGAGGCGTTCGACGACGAGCGGCTCGAGCGGCTGGTCGGGCTGTTCCGGCTCGACTTCGCCGATCCGCGCGAGATGCGCGCCGACGTCGCCGGCAAGCCCGTCTACCTCGGCCTCGCGTTCGACGCCGCTCAGGCGCTGAAGCTGAAGCCGCAGAACCTGCTCGTCAACCTGCCGGTCGCCGAGCCGGTCTGAAGCGATCGGCCCGACACGCCGCCTACACTCGCCCGAGCAAGCACGCGATGATCGACACCAGCCACATCACCGGCCTCGTCCTCGCCGGCGGCCGCGGCAGCCGCATGGGCGGCGTCGACAAGGGCCTGCAGTCGCACCTCGGCATGCCGCTCGCGATGCATGCGCTGCTCAGGCTCGCGCCGCAGGTCGGTGAGGTGATGATCAACGCCAACCGCAACCTCAGCGCCTACGAGTCGATGGGCGCAGCGGTCTGGCCCGACGCGCTGCCCGACTATCCAGGACCGCTGGCTGGATTTCTCGCCGGCCTCGAGCACTGCGCGACGCCGTTCCTCGCCACCGTGCCGTGCGACTCGCCGCTCTTCCCGACCGACCTCGTCGCTCGCCTCGGCGCCGGGCTCGAGGCCGACGACGCCGAGCTCGCGATGGCAGCGACGCTCGAAGGCGGCGAGCTGCGTCTGCAGCCGGTGTTCTGCCTGATGCGCTCGAGCGTCCTCGAAAGCCTGGTGCGCTTCACGGGTGCGGGCGAGCGCAAGATCGACGCCTGGA
>DASSRF010000212.1:0-3656 GCA_035701945.1 Caldimonas sp.
GAGCCGCGAGCTCGGCGAGGCGGAGCGCCCGCTCGTGCAGCCGGGCGTAGTCGGGCGCGAGCTCGCTCACCGTCGCGAGCGCCTCCGCGGCGGCGCTGCACGCCGTCGCGATCCGTTCGAGCGCGGCGACGAACGCGGCCGCGCCGCGCCGCTCGGCCCAGCGCAGCTTGACGCTGCCGCGGACGTCGCGGACGTCGCCGTGCGCCGCGATGCGCAGCTCGCGCGCGGCGTGGTCGCACGCGGCGGCGATCCCGGGCCAGTCCTGCAGCCCGCGCGCCTGCTGCAACCCGGCGGCGAGCATGTCGCGCGCGAAGTCGATCAGCTGTGCCGACCCGAGCGTGGTGCCGAGGAACTGCACGCCGGCCTCCGCGAGCTGGTGCGCCTCGTCGAAGATCGCGACCTCGACGCTCGGCAGCAGCTCGGCGACCCCGCTGTCGCGCAGCGCCATGTCGGCGAAGAACAGATGGTGGTTGACGACGACGACGTCGGCGAGCATCGCTTCGCGGCGAGCCTTCATGACGTGGCAGCGGCGATGCTCGGGACACTCGGTGCCGAGGCAGTTCTCGCGCGACGACGTCACCAGGGGAACGATGCTGCTGCGCTCGTCGAGCCCCGGCAGCTCGGCGAGATCGCCGCTCGCGGTCGATTGCGCCCACGCCTCGACCTTGGCGAGCGCCCGCACGGCGCTGCGATCGGGCAGCTGCGCGTCGTGGCGCGCCTGCGCGAGCCGGTGCAGGCAGAGATAGCTCGAGCGCCCCTTCAGCAGCGCCACCGACACCGGCAACTCGAGCGCGCTGCGCAAGCGCGGCAGGTCGCGGACGAAGAGCTGGTCCTGCAGCGTCTTGGTCGCGGTGCTGAGCAGCGTGCGCGCGCCGCTCAGCAGCGCCGGGACGAGATACGCGAACGTCTTGCCGACGCCGGTGCCGGCCTCGACGACGAGCGCGCTGCGCTCCTCGATCGCGCTCGCGACCGCGAGCGCCATGTCGCGCTGCACGGCGCGCTCGGCGTGGTTGGGATCGGCGGCGGCGAGCGCGCCGCTGCTGCCGAGGGCCTGCCCGACCGCCTCCTGCAACGACGACGACGGTTGCTGCGCAGCCGCCGGCGACGTCATGCAGGCCTGAGCGGCTCGAGCTCCGATTCGATGCGGGTGATCTTGTCGCGCAGGATCAGCCTTCGTTTCTTCAATCGTCGCAGCGTGAGGTCGTCGGTGGTCGCGTCCAGCAGTGCACGATCGATCAGATCGTCGAGATCCGCGTGCTCCATGCGGAGCTCGATCAGCAGGCGCGGCAGGGAATGCAAATCGTCGTCCATGGACAGCTCCGACTCGCGACTAGTTCGCGGTTTTGGACCCTTGGCGCAGTATCAAACCGATTATAGTTTTTGGCCATGAGCACTTCGAGCCTCGGATACCGGCTGTCCGCGACGACCGGGATCCACCGGGGCGACCGCGCATACCAGCAGGACCAGGTCCAGATCCTCCCACACGCCCGAGTCCCCGGCTGCCTCATGGGCGTGCTCGCCGACGGCATGGGCGGCAAGAGCGGCGGCCGCAAGGCCGCCGACCAGGTGATCCTGACGGCGCAGCAGCTCTTCGAGCGCTATTCGCCGACGCGCGACGACCCAGCCGAGGCGCTCAAGCAGCTCGTCCTCGAGGCGCACCTCATGATCAAGCTGACGGCGATCACCTCCGAGGAGGAGCCGCACAGCACGATCGCCGCGTTCCTGATCAGCCCGACGCGCGAATGCGAGTACGTCCACGCCGGCGACTCGCGGATCTACCACTTCCGCCAGGCCGAGATGGTGAGCCGGTCGATCGACCACTCGTACGTCCAGCGCCTCGTCGACGAGCGCCAGATCACCGAGGAAGAGGCCAACAGCCATCCGCAGTCGAACCTGCTGACGGGCTGCCTCGGCACCTTCCAGGACCCGCCGCTGTCGCAGAAGCACATCGACCGCCTCGAGATCGGCGACAGCGTGCTGTCGTGCAGCGACGGCCTCTGGCACTACTTCACGCCGCGCGAGCTCGGCGCGATCGTCCACGCGCTGCCGCCGCGCGAGGCGACCGAGATGCTCGTCGGCAAGGCGCGCCAGCGCGCGCGCGGATCGGGCGACAACCTGTCGCTCGCGCTCGTCCGCGTCGAACAGCTGACCTGAGGCCGCGTCAGCGCGGCGCCGACGCTCCCGGCGTCGGCAACGACGGCGACGCCGGGTGCTCCTGCAGCCGCTTGGCGTTCCTCTCCTCGACCTCGCGACGGTGCTCGGCGGCCTGGCGCTGCCGCGCCTCGTAGCTCGCCCGGCTCGCCGCCTCGCGCTCGCGCCGCTCGGCTTCGCTGCCGCGCTGGGTGGGGTGGATGCCGAGCCGCTCGGCGGCGCTGAGCGGACGGTCGCGCGGCGCGTGCTCCGATCGCGCGGCGTTGCTCGCCGCGGGGTGCGCCTCGAACGGCCTGCCGGTGCGCGGCGGTGCCGAGGCGGCACGGGCGCGCTCCTGGTCGCGCCGCGCGTCCTCGGCCGCCTTGGCCGCGAGCTCGGCGCGGCGCGCCTCGGTGCGCGCGCGTCGCGTGTCCTCGTCGAGCTTCAGCTCGCGGGCGCGGAGCGCATCGAGGCTCTTCCTGCGCTCGCGCTTGGCGTCGTCGACGCACGAGGTGACGACGAAGCGCTCGCGGCATTCGCGCTCGCGCTCGGCGTAGCGCTTCTCGACCTCGGTTCGCTCGCTCGCGATCCGCGCGCGCTCGTCGCCGTCGGCGGCCTGCACCGCGACCGGCGCGGCCGCCGCGAGTGCGAGCGCCGCGAGCGCACGGACGTGGCTCGGAAGGATCTTCATGTCAGCGACGTGTCGACGCTTCGCCGCGCCTCGGCGAGGAACCCGGCGGAGCGCATTTCGCGCAGCCGCGAGACGGTGCGCGGGAACTCGTGGACGAGCGGCCCTTCGGTATACAACGCCTCGGGCTCGACCGCGGCCGACATGATCAGCTTGACGCGGCGGTCGTAGAGAACGTCGATCAGCCAGGTGAAGCGGCGCGACTCCGACGCGAGCCGGGGCGACATCTGCGGCACGCCGGAGAGCAGCAGCGTGTGGAACTGGGTCGCGATCTCGAGATAGTCGTTCTGCGACCGCGGCCCGCCGCAGAGCTCGCGGAAGTCGAACCAGACGACGCCGCCCGCGCGACGCCGCGCCCGGATCTCGCGGTGCTCGATCTTCAGCACCGGGCTTTCGTCCTTCGCCTCGGCGAGGCGCTCGAACGCCGCGTTCATCGCCGCGTCGGCGGCGGGCCCGAGCGGCGTGTGGTAGAGCTCGACCGCCTGCAGCGTCGCCTGCCGGTAGTCGGTCGCGCCGTCGACGCTGACGACCTCGAGCTTTGCCTTCAGCAGCTCGATCGCCGGCAGCATCCGCTCGCGGTGCAGGCCGTTCGGGTACAGCCCGTCGGGCGCGAAGTTCGACGTCGTCACGATGCCGACCCGGTTCTCGAACAGCGACTCGAGCAGGCGATGCAGGATCATCGCGTCGGTGATGTCGGCGACGTGGAACTCGTCGAGGCAGATCAGGCGAAAGCGCCGCGCGACGCTCGCGCCGAGGTGCTGCAGCGGATCGGCGGTCCCTTGCATCTCGGCGAGCTCGCGGTGCACCTCGCGCATGAACTCGTGGAAGTGCAGCCGCG
>DASSRF010000213.1:0-2176 GCA_035701945.1 Caldimonas sp.
GTCGTCGATCTCGCGGTCGAGCTGCGCGGCTTCGCGCTCACCGCGGCGTCGGCGCCGTTTCGCATCAGCGGCCGCGTCGCGGTGCCGGGCTCCGCCGGCGGCAGGCCCTCGAACGGCATCGTCGGCAGCGCCGACATCCGCGGCGAGCTGCAGGCGATCAGCGCCGGCGTTCCCGGCGGCGGCCGCGCGACGCTGCTCCTCAAGGACCTGCCGCTCTACGTCGCCGATCCGTATCTCGACGACGTGCTCGGCATCGACGTCCAGCGCGCGCAGGCGAGCTTCAAGGGCGACGCGCGCTGGACGCGCTCGAGCGCCGGCATGGGCGTCGGCGTCAAGGGCGATCTCACCGTCGACGACTTCCGCGCGTCCAACGCCTCGCCCGATCGCGCGACGCCCGGCCGCGGCCTGGCGATGGTCCGCGAAGGCGGCGGCGGCCGCCAGCTCCTCAACTGGAAATCGCTTTCGCTGCGCGGCGTCGAGTTCGCGATGGCGCCGGGAACGGCGACGCGCTTCACCGTCGGCGAGACGACGCTCAGCGACTTCTTCGCGCGGATCGCGCTCGACGAGAGCGGCCACCTCAACCTGCAGGACGTCACGCATCCGGCGCCGGGGCCGGTGCTGCCGGCGGGGGGTGCGGCGTCGGCCGTCGCAGCCGCGCCAGCGCCGCAGGCATCGGCGCCGACGGCGGCGGCATCGGGGCCGCCGATGATCATCCGCTCCGGCCCGATCGTCGTCGTCGGCGGCCGCATCAACTACGACGACCGCTTCGTCAAGCCCAACTACAACGCCAACCTGAGCGAGCTGAGCGGCCGGCTCGAGTCGTTCTCGTCGGAGCCGCCGGCGCCGGGGCAGCCGCCGCAGCTCGCCGACCTCACGGTGAAGGGTCGCGTCGAAGGCACCGCGACGCTCGAGATCAACGGCAAGATCAACCCGCTCGCCAAGCCGCTCGCGCTCGACCTCAAGGCCAAGGTGCGCGACCTCGACCTGCCGCCGCTGTCGCCGTATTCGATCAAGTACGCGGGCTACGGGATCGAGCGCGGCAAGATGAGCGTCGACCTCGCGTACCTCGTGCAGCCGAGCGGCGAGCTGACCGCGACCAACAAGATCGTTCTCAACCAGCTCGTCTTCGGCGAGAAGGCCGAGGGCGCGACGACGACGCTGCCCGTCAAGCTCGCCGTCGCGCTGCTCGCCGACAGCCACGGCGTCATCGACCTCGACCTGCCGGTGAGCGGCTCGATCAACGATCCGCAGTTCTCGATCGGCGGCATCGTCTGGAAGGCGATCACGAACATCTTCGTCAAGGCGGTGAGCGCGCCGTTCACGCTGCTCGCGTCGGCGTTCGGCGGCGGCGGCAGCGGCGAGCGCTCGTACGTCGAGTTCGCTCCCGGCACCGCGGCGCTCGGCGACGCCCAGCGCGAGAGCCTCGACAAGGTCGCCAAGGCGCTCGCCGAGCGTCCCGGCCTGACGCTCACGATCGTCGGCGAGAGCCGCCTCGAGCGCGAGGCCGACGCCTGGAAGAAGGAGCGCCTGGCGCAGCTCGTCCGCTCGGAGAAGCGCCGGCAGGCGATCGCTGCCGGCGGCGCGGCGTCGGCGGCGGCCGGGGTCACGGTCTCCGAAAGCGAATACGCGACGCTGCTGAAGGAGGTCTACCGGCGCGCCGACATCGTCAAGCCGAAGAACGTCCTCGGCCTGACCAAGGACCTGCCGCCGACGGACATGGAGGCGCTCCTGCTCGCGAGCATGACCGTCGACAACGACGCGATGCAGCAGCTCGCGGCGCGCCGCGGCGTCGCCGTGCGCGACTACCTCGCCGGCCGCGACATCGCCGCCGATCGGCTCTTCCTCGGATCGCCGAAGACGGCGAGCGAGGAGGCGTCGTGGACGCCGCGCGCGGAGTTGAAGCTGGCGGCGAGCTGAGCGGTCGCGCGTCGACGCGGCTCGGCTAGCGCGGCGTCGTCGGGTCGCGGGGCGGCGGCGTCCTGGTCGTCGTCGGCGGCGTTGTCGTCGGCGGTGTCCTGGTCGTCGTCGGCGGCGTCGTCGTCGGCGGTGTCGTCGTCGTCGTTGACGGCGGCGGGCGGTCCGACGAGCCCTTGCCGCCGCTCGCCAGGATCGCGGCGATCGCGGCGCCGATCAGCACTGCACCGACGACGTTCGACGTCGAGACGCCGCTCGGCGG
>DASSRF010000214.1:0-13663 GCA_035701945.1 Caldimonas sp.
AGCGCCTGCACGGCGGGCGGCACCGGCAGCTCGTCGTGCAGCAGCGCCGGCGAGATCAGCGGGCGGACGGCGGCGATCCGGACGTCGTCGATCCGCGTCGTGTCCTGCGTGCTGTCGCGCACGCCGACCTCGTGGTCGTGCGCCGGATCGTCGATGGGCTGCATCGGACCATTGTCGCGCCGCGCCGACGCTGCCCGCGTCGCGCGCCGAAGCGACTCAGCGCGCCAGCTCGGCGACCAGGAAGTCGACGACGCGCTCGAACGGGTCGAAGCCGAACTCCGCCGCGACCGACGGCCGCAGGTTCGAGTTGGCGTTGATGTCGTAGAAGACGCGCCGCCCGTCGCTCGTCTCGAGGTACTCGATGCCGCCGACGTCGAGCCGCGCCGCGTGCACGATGCGCTTCGCGGTCGCGACGGCGTCGTCGGGGACGCCGGGATACGGGTAGAACTCGACCGCCGGTTGCGCGGCCGCAGCGGCGTCGGGCAGCTCGCACATCGAGTCGCCCTCGTCGGGGTTGCAGACCGGCGACGGGCAGAGGTTGAAGCGCCCGTGCGTCTTCACGCGCATCGCGTAGAGCAGCCGGCCGCCGAGGAACTCGAGGCGCACGATGCCCTGCTCGGGATCGTGCGGCAGGTACTCCTGGAGCAGGAACAGGTTGTCGGGCAGCCAGAGCGAAGGATCGCGGCCGAAGATCGCCTCGACCTCGTCGAGCGAGCCGACGACCTGGATGCGCGCCCCGCTGCCGCCCTGGTCGGGCTTCAGCACCGCGGGCCAGGCAAGCTCGCCCGCGAATTGGCGCAGCGCCGACGGATCGTTGAAGGTGATCGAGCGCGGCGTGTCGATGCCGAGCGTCGCGAGCAGCGTCGCCTGCACGCTCTTGCTGAGCTCGAGCGCGAAGACGTCGGCGCCGTTCAGGACGCGCGCGCCGAGCCGCTCGAGCGTGCGCATGTAGGCGAGCGCGAGCGGCACCGCGCGCGTGTTGCCGCGGATGTAGGCGCTCGGGCTCGCCTGGTTGAAGTAGAGCCGAGCGCGCGGCGGCTCGGCATTGGCGAACGCGGCGCGGGTGACGTCGAACGGCGCGAAGCGCACGCCGCGGCGCTCGAGCGCCGCGAAGAGCGGCTTCTGCCACTCGGGATGCTCGTGCAGGACGACGAGCTCGGGCGATGCAGTCGACATCCGGCCATCGTAGCGACGCCGATCTGCTCGCGTCGCCCGCCGCGCGCGCGTCCGCACGCGCCGTGGGACTACTTCTCGGGGTCGGCCTCGGGCGCTCGCAGCGGCACCACGGCCTCGACGGTCGTGCCGGCGTCCGCCGACGAGCGCGCGGCGACGTCGCCGCCGTGCCGGCGCGCGATCTCGCGGACGATGAAGAGGCCGAGCCCGATGCCTTCGCCCTTGGCAGTGCCGCGCGTCATCGGCTCGAAGAGCACCGGCATCTGCTCGGCCGGGATCGCCGGCCCGGCGTTGTGCACCGAGAGCTTGAGCGACTGCGCGTCGATCGCCGAGACCACCGTCACCGCGCCCTCCGGATCGCCGTGCGTCATCGCGTTGCCGACGAGGTTGCCGAGGAGCTGGGCGAGGCGGTCGGCGTCGGCGAACGCACGGCCCGAGCCCGACGTCTTCAGCACCAGCGTGCGGCCGGGGTACGCGATCCGCAGGTCGTCGACCGCCTGGCCGATCACCGCGTGCGGATCGATCTCGGCGCGATCGACGCGCAGCCCCCGGCCGAGACGCGCCTGCGTGAAGTCGAGCAGGTCGGCGATCATCCGCGTGCTGCGCGCCGTCGCGCGCAGGATCGCCTCGACGCGGTTGCGCTGCTTCGGCGTCAGCTCCTGCGCCTTCAGCACGTTCGCGCTCAGCTGGATCGTCGAGAGCGGATTGCGCAGGTCGTGGCTGACGATGCCGATCATCTGCTCGGCGAAGAGCGCGCGGTCCTCGGCGGTGCGCCGCTGCACTTCGAGCTCCGTTTGCGCGTCGACGAGCGCTCGCTGCGTCTCCATGCTGCGCGTGTGCAGCTCCTCGGCGCGGCGCCGCGCATGCAGCAGCTCGCGCTCGTAGCGGTGCCGGTCCTCGGCGCCGAACGCGGCGATCTCGTGGCGGATCGCGCCGCCGCTCGAGCGCGCGATCGCGTTCAGGATCATCGGCTTGACGGCGCCCTCGGCGTCGACGAGATCGAGCTTGACCTCGGCGACCGAGCCCTGGATCTGGAGCAGCGGCGCCCAGTGCGTCTGGTGAAAGATCCTGGCGCCGACGGTCAGGAGCTCCTGGAGCTTGCGGCTGCCGACGAGCTCGTCGCGGCGAAAGCCCGTCCAGCGACAGAAGGTGTCGTTGACGACGCGGATCGTGCCGTCGGCGTCGGTGACGAGCAGCCCGCACGCGGCGTGCTCGTAGAGCTCGCGCGGGTCGGGGATGCCGGAGTCGACCGACACTTCGCGTCAGGCTCCGATCTTCGCCAGGAACGCGTCCATCGCGCTGGCGCACGCGCTCGGCGAGCTGAGGTGCGGGCAGTGGCCGACGTTCTCGATCACCTGCAGCGTCGCATCGGGCAGCGAGCGGGCGAGGTACTCGCCGACCGACTGCGGAGCGATCAGGTCGTCGTGGCACTGGACCACGAGCGCCGGCGCGGCGAGCCTGGCGACGTCGGCGCGGTGGTCGGAGAGGAACGTGACGCGCGCGAAGTGGCGCGCGATCTCGGGGTCGGTGCGGCAGAAGCTGTTCGTCAGCTCGACCGCGAGCTCGGGCTGCTCGGGACTGCCCATGATCGCCGGCGCCATGTTGCTCGACCAGCCGAGGTAATTGCTCTCCATCGTCTCGAGCAGGCCGTCGATGTCGGAGCGGCTGAAGCCGCCGACGTAGTCGCCGTCGTTCACGTAGCACGGCGACGGGCCGATCATGACGTGGCCGCGGAAGCGCTCGGGCGCGGCGATGCCGGCGAGCATGCAGATCATCGCGCTCACCGAGTGGCCGACGCAGACGACCGGGCCGCGGCCGACGGCGTCGGCGACCTCGATCAGGTCGTTCGCGTAGCCGTGCAGCGTCGAGTACTTGTCGAAGTCGTAGGCGCCGAGATCGGAGCCGCCGCTGCCGACGAGGTCGAGCGTCACGACCGTGTAGCGCTTCGCGTACGCCGGCGCGAGCAGCCGCCACATGTTCTGGTCGCAGCCGAAGCCGTGCAGGAAGACGAGCGTCGTCGCGCCGGAGCCGGCGACGCGCACGTTGTTGCGGGCGAGGACATTCACGTGCATGGAGGGCGCTGCGCACTGCGAGCGCCGGGCCGGCGCCGTTCGACCGGCGATTGTGCAGTCGCGGCGTCCGCGAGGCGGTAATCTGGGAATTCCGGCGCCGTCGCGCCGGCAGGAGCGACGATGCTCGTCTCGACCGCGACCGCACCCGTGACCGGGAGGCGCCGCTTCCTCGCCGCGCCGCTGGCGGCGCTCGCGCTGCCGCCGTTCGCCGTCGGCGCCGCCGCTGCCGAAGAGCTCACGGTCCGCTACCTCGGCTGGGCCGGCGTCGAGCTGCGCTTCGGCAGCAACGCGGTCTTCATCGATCCGCAGCTCGTCTTTCGCGACCGGCCCGCGCGCCAGGTCGCGACGGCGGAGATCGCCTCGCCGGCGACGTCGCGCTTCGCGCTCGTCACGCATCTCCATCCCGACCACTTCGATCCGGTCGCGCTGAAGAAGGCGCTGAGCGACGATGGCAACGTCTTCGCCGAAGCGTCGATGGCCGCAGGCGTCGCCGCGAAAGGCCTGCCCGTCGTTTCGCTCGCGATGTGGGAGCCGTTCTCGGCCGGCGGCTTCGACGGCCACGACTTCCTCGTCGTTCCGGTCCCCGCCGCCGACGGCTTCGGCGACGCGCAGGTCTCGTGGGTCGTCCGCGCCGGCGGTCGCCGCTTCGTCCACTGCGGCGACACGATCTGGCATGGCCACTGGCGACGCATCGGCCGCGCGTACGGGCCGTTCGACGTCGCGTTCCTGCCGATCAACGGCTTCGCGCAGACCGACCTCGTGCCGACGACGACGGTGCCGTACGCGATGACGCCCGAGATCGCGTTGCAGGCGGCGCGGCTGCTCGGCGCGCAGACGGTCGTGCCGATCCACTTCGGCCGTGCACCTTCGCAGACCTACGTCGAGACCGAAGCCCCCGAGCGCCGCTTCGTCGACGAGGCGCGCAGGCTCGGCCAGGCGGTGCGCGTGCTGCGCGCGGGCGACGAGCTCAGGCTCGCCGCGATCGCGTGATCCGAAACCGACGCGCGGCTCAGCGCTGCGCGACGTCGATCCACTCGGCGCCGGCGAGCGCGGCGAGGCGCTCCGGGGTGATGCGCAGCGCCGCGTGCGTATCGCCGGCCGCCGGCACGACGACGTCGAACGCGCGCAACGAGACGTCGGCGTAGATCTTCAGCGGCCGCGCCAGCCCGAACGGGCAGACGCCGCCGACCGGATGCCCCGTCGCGGCCTCGACCTCGACCGCGTCGAGCATCTTCGCCTTGGCGGCGAAGCGGTCCTTGAACTTGCGGTTGTCGAGCCGCGCCTCGCCGCCCATCACGATCAGGATCGGCTCGCCGTGCAGGCGCAGCGACAGCGTCTTGGCGATCTGCGCCGGCGCGACGCCGTGCGCGGCGGCGGCGAGCGCGACGGTCGCGGTGCTCGTCGTCGTCTGCACGATCTCGATGTCGGGGGCGTGCTCGGCGAGGAAGGCGCGGACGGATGCGAGGCTCATGGCGCGCGATTGTCGCCGTGCGGCGGCGCGACGCCCGCCGCGTCGTCGAGCTCGATCCAGACCGGCGCGTGGTCGCTCGGCTTCTCGCGCCCGCGCTGCTCGCGGTCGACTCCGGTCGCGGCGAGGCGCCGCGCGAGCGCGGGCGTGAGCAGCAGGAAGTCCATGCGAAAGCCCGCGTTGCGTGCGAACGCATCGGCGTTGACCCAGAAGGTGTAGATCCGCTCGCGCGGATGGAGGCGCCGCGTCGCGTCGACCCAGCCCTGGTCGAGCAGCCGCTGCCAGAGCGCGCGCGTCTCGGGCTGCAGCACGGCGTCGAAGCGCCAGAGCCAGCGGTTGTAGATGTCGGCGTCGGTCGGAACGACGTTGAAGTCGCCGCCGAGGACGGCGTCGACGCCCGAGGCGATCAGCGTCTGCGCGTGGCCGATCAGCCGCTCGAACCAGGCGAGCTTGGAGTCGAACTTCGGCCCCGGCTGCGGGTTGCCGTTCGGCAGGTAGACCGACGCGATGCGCAGCCCGGCGACATCGGCCTCGAGATAGCGCGCCTGGCCGTCGGCGTCGTCGCCGGGAACGCCGCGGCGCACCTCGCGCGGCGCGCCGACGCGCGACACGATCGCGACGCCGTGGTGGGCGCGCTGACCGTGCCAGATGGCGCGGTAGCCGGCGGCCTCGATCGCGAGCGCCGGAAACGTCTCGTCGCCGGTCTTGATCTCCTGCAGGCAGGCGACGTCGGGCGCTGTCTCGTCGAGCCATTCGACGAGGCGCGGCAGCCGGCCCTTGACGCCGTTGACGTTGAAGGTCGCGATCTTCATGCAGGCATCGAATGCTGCCGTCCGTCGCCGATCGGGC
This sequence comes from Caldimonas sp., assembly GCA_035701945.1. Lineage (GTDB taxonomy): Bacteria > Pseudomonadota > Gammaproteobacteria > Burkholderiales > Burkholderiaceae_C > Schlegelella_A. The sequence goes on from DASSRF010000214.1 coordinate 5,563, forward strand.
GGGCGTACCCACTATGTCGCGCCGGCCGATGCCCGCGCGCGAGAGCCGGCGGGCGCGCACCGATAGACTCGCGCGAGGGTCGCTGTCGCCCGGCGGTCCGGCTCCGCATGCGCCCATGAAGACCTCGCCGCTGCCGCAGCACCACAACCGGAGGGCGTCGCCGCGCGTCGCGATCCGGCGGCCGGCGACGGTGACGATCGGCGAGCTCCGCAAGGACGTCCAGACCTGGGACCTCGCGCGCGACGGCATGTGCCTCATCGCAGCGCGCCCGATCGCGCCGGGAACGCGGTGCAGGGTCGCCTTCGAGCTGCCGGTCGGCGGCGAGCTCTTCGCCATCGACACGACGGCGAAGATCGTCTACTCGTCCTACTCGGCGGCCGGCGAATTCAGGATCGGTGCCGTGTTCCTCGGCCTCGACGACGCAGCCGCGACGGCGATCGGCGCGTTCACGGCGAGCTCGTGAGCCGCGGCCGCGCCTTCGCGCGGCGCCGCCCTCCAGAGCATCCACGCGGTCGCGGTGAAGAGCGCGACGCCGACGAACGCGAAGCCGAGCAGGACGACGCCGGCCTCCCACGGGTGGCTGAAGGCGGCGAACCCGCCGGCGGCGACGAACGCCGTCGCCGCGGCGATCAGCCGCCCGCGCGCGGTCGCGAACTCGCCGAGCGCGAGCGAATAGCTGGCGAGAAAGACGAGCGCGAGAAAGAGCTGCTCCGAGCCCATCGTCCGCAATACCTGCACCACGTCGCGCATCGCCTTCTCCCGACACGAGGAGGATGCGATGACGACGAACGGTGCGCAATCCTCCAGTCGGGCGCTTGCCAACGCGCGTGGTTCGCGTCACGCTAGCAGGTTGCAGCGTCACCACATCGCTGCGACGTCCTGAGCACCCTGCCGCGTGCACGCGCATGGTGCGTTTTCTTACACGACGCGTCAGCGGATCTTCGCCGCCTCGCTCTCCATCTGCGCGACGAGCCGGTCCATCTGGTCGATCACCGCCTGGATCGTCGCGCGCTGCGTGAGGTCGACGCCCGCCTTCTTCAGCTGCGCCATCGGGTGGTCGTTGCCGCCGCTCCTGAGCAGCGTCAGGTAGCGCTCGGTCGCCGCCTTGCGCGACTCCGGCGAGCCGGTCGTCATCGCGTCGTAGAGCTGCGCCGACGACGCGAAGCACGTCGCGTACTGGTAGACGTAGTACGGCGTGTTGAAGAAGTGCGGGATCCGCGCCCACGTCCACTTGTAGAAATCGTCGGCGGCGAGCGCATCGCCGTAGTACTCCTTGAGCAACCCCGCGTAGAGGCCGTTGAGGACGTCGGTCGTCAGCGGCTCGCCCTTCTCGACGAGGCGATGCGCGCGCAGCTCGAAGTCTGCGAAGAGGACCTGCGTGTAGAACGTTCCGACGATCGACTCGACGGCGTGCTGCAGGAGCAGGAACCGCTCCTTCGGGTCGGTCGTTCGCTTGAGCAGCTCGTCGAGCAGGAAGCGCTCGTTCGTCGTCGAGGCGACCTCGGCGACGAAGATCGTGTAGTTGGCGGTGACGAACGGTTGCGTCTCGTACGACAGCACGGTGTGCATCGCATGCCCGGCCTCGTGCGCGAGCGTGAACGCGGCGTCGAGGGTGTCGTTGTAGTTCATCAGCAGGTACGGGCCGACGCCGTAGACGCCGGCGCTGTACGCGCCGGTGCGCTTGCCTTCGTTCTCGTAGACGTCGACCCTGCCGCCGGAGACGAACTTGCGGTACTTGGCGACGTAGTCGGCGCCGAGCGGCGCGACCGACGCGAGCGCGAGCGCGCGCGCCTCCTCGTAGGGGTAGCTCTTGTCGCTGCTGTAGATCGGCAGGAAGACATCGTAGAGATGGAAGCTCGGCAGGCCGAGCAGCTTCTGGCGCAGCCGGAAATAGCGCTGGACCGGCGCGGTGCCCGCGCGCGTCGCATCGACCAGCGTCTCGACGACCGAGCGCGGAATCGCGTTGCCGTCGAGCGCGGCGTCGAGCGTCGTCTCGAAGTTGCGCGCGCGGGCGACGAACCAGTCGCGCTGCAGCGTCCCGTTGTAGATCGCTGCGTACGTGTGCGCGGTCGCGCCGTAGGTGCCGACGTGCAGCGCGGCGGCCTTGCCGCGCTCGTCCTGGTTGCGGTTCTTCTCGAGCAGCGCCGCGTAGTTGCCCGGGCTGAGGACGACGTCGCTGCCGTCGCCCAGGCGCAGCGTCGGGTACTTGATGTCGGAGGTGCTGAGCTCCTGGTAGATCGTCCGCGGCGCCTGATTCAGCTGCGTCGCGAGCGAAAGCAGCCGCTCGCCCTTGTCGTCGAGAACGTGCGCCTGTTGCCGATAGGCGTCGAGGATCGGGAAGCGGTAGGGCGCGAGCGCCGGCGTCTTCGCGATCCACTCCTTGACCGTCGCCTCGGGGATCTTCAGCAGCTCGGGGGTGAACCACGCGGACGCCGTCTCGAATTTCGCGGACAGCGCGATCACGCGCTGGAAACGGCCGGCGACCGCCTGGTCGCGCGTGTCGACGTCGCGCTGCAGTTGCGGGTAGCGATAGAGCCGGAACTCGAGCTTGCCGATCTCGTCGAATGCCTGGTAGGCCTTCAGCAGCGCTTCCGGACCCTGCGCGAGCGTTCCCTGCAGCTTGGCGAACGCATCCATGCGCTTGTCCACCTCCTTCATGTCGGCTTCCCACGCCGCCCAGTTCGGGTAGATCGGCGAGAAGTCCCAGCGGAACTCGGCGGGGATCTCGGCGCGGTTGCGCGTCGCCGGCTTGGCGGCGATCGCAGCGGTGGTGACGGCGGCGGCGCAGAGCGCGCCGGTGACGGCGATGGACATCTTCATTGCAATCGGCAGCGGCCGGAAAAACGCGACGCGAGAGACTACCCGATCGAGCACTCCGTCATTCGAGCTGGATCTGGCCGTCGAAGCGGACGTCGAGCTTCAGGCCCGCGACCTCGAGCCGCATCGTCGCCGGCAGCGTTTCGCTGCCCCTGACGGCGCCGCTCGCGATCGCGCGCTGGACCGCCTGCTCGATCTCGCGCTGCGAGCTGACGCCGACCATCTTCAGGAACTTGCGGATGCTGATGTTGAAGGTTTCCTCGTTCATCTCGTTCTCCTTTCTACGTGAGCGGGATGCGTGACCGATGGACGGCGAGCCACTGCCTGAACGTCTGCAGCGCCGGGTTGAGCGCGCGCGACTCGCCGATGTCGCGCGCGGCGCAGAACGCGTCGGCGAACTCGACGTTGAACTGGAACATGTTGCCGAGGTCCTCGGCGCCGGGAAAGCCGGCGGCGCGGAAGCGGTCGAAGGGGACGGCCTGGTAGCGCACGGGCTTGCCGAGCGCCTGGCCGAGCTCGGCTGCCATCTCCGCTCCGGTGAGATGCTCGGCGGCGACGCCGATGCGCCGGCCGGCGAGCGCCGGACCCTGCTTGAAGATGCCGTACGCGCAGCGGCCGATGTCCTCGACCGCGATGCTCGGAAACCTCGCGCTGCCGAGCGGCATCGCCCACGTCAGCGTGCCGTCGGGGCCGGGCTTCGGCGCCATGCCGGCGTGGATGAGGTTCTCCCAGTAGAACGACGTCAGCAGGAACGTCGTCGGCACGCCTGCCTCGACGAAGAGACGGTCGGACTCGGCCTTGAGATCGAAGTGCGGCACCTTGTACTGGCCGAGCAGCGTCGGCATGCGCGCGTCGCCGAGCGGGATGAAGTTGCGCGAGTCCTCGAGCGTCGACCAGATCGCGTGGCGAACGCCCGCGGCCTTCGCTGCGCGCACCATCGCCGCCGCCTGCGCCTTTTCGCGGTCGGGCGAGAAGTGCTCCCAGAAGTTGGTGACGAAGAACGCGCCGTGCACGCCGTCGAGCGCGCGCACCAGGCTCGCCTCGTCGTCGAGATCGGCGGCGACGACTTCGGCGCCGTCGACGGCGAGCGCCCTCGCCTTCTCGGAATCGACGCGTCGCGTCAGCGCGCGCAGCGTGAAGCCGCCGCTGCGGTCGGCGAGGATCGCCCGCGCCAGTCCGCCGCCCTGCAATCCGGTCGCACCGACGACCGCGATGATCCTGGTCTCGCTCAATCGCATCTCCGTGTCGTTTCGATCGTGCGCGCGCCGGCGGTTGGCCCGCCGGCGGCGTCGTAGTATCCGTTGCCGCACATCCCCATGCGTCGAACATGCGACCTGCCGACCCCGCACCCGCCGTCCCCGAAGGCTTCAAGGAACGCCGCTTCGGCAACGAGGGCTTCATCAACATCAACGGGCCGCTCTACGCGCGCCGCAGCGGCTCGGCGCTGCAGCTCGGCTTTCGCGTCGAGCGCCGCCACTGCAACATGATGGGGATCCTGCACGGCGGGATGATGGCGACGTTCTGCGACATGCTGCTGCCGATCTCGGCGCACGTGCTGTCGAGCGAGCTCGCCAGCCGCTTCCTGCCGACGATCAACCTGCAGATCGACTATCTCGCGGCGGCGCCGCTCGGCAGCTGGGTCCAGGGCGAGGCGCAGCTGCTGCGCACGACGCGCAGCCTCGTCTTCATGCAGGGCCTCGTCCACGCCGACGAGGTGCCGGCGGCGCGCGTCAGCGGCATCTTCAAGATCGGCCCGCAGTTCGACGACACGCTGTCGCTGACGCGGTCGTCGTGAACGCCGGCGGCCGCGCCGCCATCCTCCCGATGAGCGTTGTCTCGAGCCGGCGCAGCGAGTAGCCTCGGCGCTCGCGTCGAACATCGTCAGGAGACCGCCATGCCGATCCGCGCCCTGCCAGGAACGGACCTCACGTACGCGCTCGTCGTCTTCGACGAGAACGGCAACGAGCGCGCCGAGCCCGACGGCTCGAAGCTGAGCGCGAGCATCGTCGCGCGGCTAGGCGACGCGGCGCAGCCGGTCACCGACGTCTTCTTCATCGCGCACGGCTGGCAGGGCGACGTGCCGGCGGCGATCGTCCAGTTCGACCGCTGGATCGGCGCGATGGCGGCGCAGGAGGCGGATCGCGCCGCCGCACGCGGCCGCGCGGGCGGCTTCAGTCCGCTGATCGTCGGCCTGCACTGGCCGAGCCTGCCGTTCGGCGACGAGAAGATCCCGGGCGGCGGCGGCGCACTGCTCTCCGCCGACGGCGGCGATGCCGCCGGCAACGGCGACGTCGACACCTGGGCGCGGCGGATCGCCGACACGCCGCGCGCGCGCGACGCCATCGCCGCGATCCTCGCCGCGGCCGACCGACCGGGCAGTGCGGGCGCACCGCCGCCCGAGCTCGTCGCCGCGTACCAGACGCTGTTCGACGAATCGGGGCTCGGCGCCGGCGGCAGCGCCGCGCCGCCCGGCGCCGACCAGGAAGGCTTCGACCCGGCGGCGATCATCACGCAGACGAAGGCGGCCGCCGGCGCCGCGCAGCGCGGCACGCAGCTGCTCGGCATCGGCGACACGATCGGCGGCCTCTTCCTCTCGCCGCTTCGCCAGCTCTCGTTCTGGAAGATGAAGGACCGCGCGCGCGCGTTCGGCGAAGCCGGCGCGCATGCGCTGCTCGCGCAGCTCGAGACCGTCGCGCCGCACGCGCGCTTCCACCTCATGGGGCACAGCTTCGGCTGCATCGTCGCTTCGGCGACGGTCGCCGGGCCGGCAGGCGGGCCCGAGCTGCCGCGCCCGGTCGACTCGCTCTTCCTCGTGCAAGGCGCGCTCTCGCTGTGGTCGTACGCGAGCGACATCCCGTACGCCAAGGGCAGCGCCGGCTACTTCCACCGCATCGTCGAGCGCGGTCTCGTGCGCGGTCCGATCGTGACGACGCGCTCGACGCACGACACCGCGGTCGGCCGCTTCTATCCGCTCGGCGCGCAGATCCGCCGCCAGCTCGTCCTCGACGACGCGCTGCCGGCGTACGGCGGCATCGGCTCGTTCGGCATCCAGGGCCTCGCGGGCGTCGAGGACATGCCGATGCGGCCGGCGACGTTCCGCTACGCGTTCAAGCCGGCGACGATCTACAACCTCGAGGCGAGCGACGTCATCAAGAACGGCAGCGGCGTCTCCGGTGCGCACAGCGACATCGCGCATCCCGAGGTCGCGCACGCGTTCTGGTCGGCGGTGCTCGGCGCGCCGGTGCCTCCCGAGGCGACGCGCTCGGAGCCGCCAGCCCCGACGCGCTCTGCGCCGCCAGTGCCGCCGGCACCGAAGGCGAGCGCGAAGCCGCCGGGTCCGGGCTGGGGATCGGCTTCGACCAAGCGCGGCGGCCTGCTCGGCCGCGAGTTCGGCTCGACCGTCGGCATGCACTCGACGACGGCGAACCCATGGAGCGGCGGGCTCGGCGAGCCCGTCGAACCGCGTCCGACGCCGTCGCGCGGGCAGCGCGCGATTCCCCCCGCCGGGCGCAGCGCTCCCGATCCCCCGGCTGCGGCGGCGACGACAGGCGCCGCGACGTCGCGCTGGGTCAACGTCGCGCTCGAAGACACGCCGCGTGACGCCATCCTGCGCGTCGGCACCGCGTACAAGCTCGCGATCGACGTCGACGTCGCGCAGCACGTCGAAGCGATCGCGACGACGGCGTTTGCCGAGCAGTCGCTCTTTCCCGAAGGGACCGACGAGGTCGCGATCACCGTCCAGCTCGACAGCAGCGACTTCAAGGTCGAAGAGCCGCAGCCGACGCTGCACGTCCCCCGCTCCGGCCCGTCGCGCGACCAGGCGACCTTCAGGATCACGCCCCTCCACGACGGCGCATCGACGCTCACCGCGACGCTGCACAAGGACGGCAACTTCCTGCAGAACATCGTCGTCACGTTCACCGTCGGCGGCAACCGCGCGGTGCCTGTCGAGTCGACCGCGCGCGGCCGCCCGCCTTCGGCAGCGGCCGTGCTGAAGCCGCGCGACGTCGGCATCTCGCTGTCTCCCGCCGCGGGCGGCTACGACTGCATCGTCTGGGGCGAGGTCGCGGCGCGAGCGCGCCTGCCGCTGCAGGCGGCGTATCTCGCGTCGGCGGTCGACGCCTTGCGCGCGGAGCTGATGAAGGTCGTCATGCACCGGGACGCCAACGGCGACTACGTCTTCCAGACCGGGATCGACATCGCCGCCGCCGACCGCGATTTCGCGTTGACGACGATGGCCCGCGCCGGCGCGCTGCTGTTCCAGAAGATCTTCTTCGGCCCGGCAGCCGGCCCCGACGCGAAATCGGTCGGCAACTACCTGCGCGAGGCGGCGAGCGACGGCACGCGCGCGCTCAAGCTCCAGGTCGTCGCCGAGACGGCGCCGATCCCGTGGGGGCTGCTCTACACCGGCGACGCCGCCGCCGGCGCCAGGCTCGACTGGGACCTGTTCCTCGGCATGCGCCACGTCGTCGAGGAGATTCCGCTGCAGACGACGCTCGCGATCAGCGACAGCGCGATCGCGAGCGAGCCGCGCCTCGCGGTCGGCGTCAACGTCAACACCGCGATCGACGCGCAGCTCGGCGTCACGGTCGTCGCCGACCAGCAGACGTGGTGGTCGACGGCGGCGACGAAGCGCCAGCGGATCGGCATCACGTCGCGCGCGACGCGCGCCGACGTCGTCGGCGCGCTCGCCAGCGCCACGACCGCCGACCAGCTGCTCTACTTCTACTGCCACGCCGAATCCGCAGGGCTCGCCGACCCCGGCGGCCCGGACGCATCGGCGCTCGTCCTCAGCGACGCCAGGGTCACCCTCGGCGAGCTCGCGCTCGACGCGCCGACGTCGACCGCGCTCGCCGGCAAGCCCCTCGTCTTCATCAACGCGTGCGAATCGGCCGAGCTGTCGCCCGCGTTCTACGACGGCTTCGTCCCCTACTTCATGGCCAAGGGCGCGCGCGGCGTGATCGGAACGCAGTGCAAGACGCCGGCGCTCTTCGCCGCCGAATGGGCCGAGCGCTTCTTCGATCGCTTCCTCGGCGGCGAGGCGCTCGGCGACGCGTTCCTCGGCCTCAGGCGCGAGTTCCTCGAGCAGCACGGCAATCCGCTCGGGCTGCTCTACGCCGTCCATTGCGACGGCGACACGCGGATCGAGCCCGCGTTCGCCTGAGCCGCGGCGTTCGATGGACCTCGCCGCGGGGCAACGGCCGCGCATCGGCAGCGCGCGCTCGCTCGCGCTGCTCGCCGTCTTCCTCGCGACGCACGCGGCGGCGTTCGACCTGCAGGCGCA
>DASSRF010000215.1:0-3535 GCA_035701945.1 Caldimonas sp.
CGCCCGCGGTGCTCGACGCGCTCGCCGCGATCGCGCCGCTGACGGTCGTGCGCGGCAACAACGACCGCGGCGGGTGGGCGGCGCGGCTGTGCGAAAGCGAGCTCGTCGAGGTGGGCGGCGTCTGGCTGTACGCGATCCACGACCTGGCGCAGATCGATATCGACCCGGCCGCAGCCGGCGTTGCCGTCGTCGTCTCGGGGCACTCGCATCGCCCGGCCGTCGAGCGCCGCGACGGCGTCCTCTTCGTCAACCCCGGCAGCGCCGGACCGCGGCGGTTCAAGCTGCCGATCTCGGTCGGCGAGCTGATGGTCGTCGACGGCGCGGTGTCGGCGCGCACCGTCACGCTCTAGGCGAGGCCGACGCGACTACGATCTCGAGTCGCCCGGCGCGGCCGGGCGCGATGGAGACGAGCGATGGCAGAAGGATCCGCGACGTTCGACGGCGGCTGCACGTGCCGCACGATCCGCTACCGCATGACGAGCCGGCCGCTCTTCGTCAACTGCTGCCACTGCACCTGGTGCCAGCGCGAGACCGGCTCGGCGTTCGCGATCAACGCGATGATCGAGGCCGACCGCGTCGAGCTGCTGTCCGGCGAGGTCGACGTCGTCGACACGCCGTCGGCGAGCGGCAAGGGCCAGCGCATCGCACGCTGCCCGCGTTGCCGCGTCGCGGTCTGGAGCAACTACGGCGGCGGCGGCGACGCGGTGCGGTTCGTTCGCGTCGGCACGCTCGACGAGCCCGGCCGGCTGCCGCCCGACGTTCACATCTTCACGACGACCAAGCAGCCCTGGGTCGTCCTGCCGCCGGGCACCCCCGTGGTCGCCGAGTACTACAAGGCGTCCGAGCTGTGGCCGAAGGAGAGCCTCGAGCGCCGGGCCGCGCTGCTCGCACGCACGAGCGCGGCCAGGTCGTGACGTCCGGCGCGCACCTTGTTACGTCGCCGCCCGTGCGCGGCGCAGAATCCGGGCTCCCTCGCTTCCGGCGTTGCCCGCATGAACCGACTCCACCTCCTGCTCGCGACCGCCATCGTCGCCGCCTCGGCGAGCGCCGGCGCGCAGAGCCGCGCCTACGAGCCGAAGTCGCTCGCGCGCTACGACGTGAGCTACGGCCGCTGCGAGAAGATGTTCCCGGACATGAAGGGGCACCGCGACGAGGCCTACCTCAGCCTCTGGCGGGCCAAGCCGAACGAGAAGACGAAGGCGCGCCTCGCGGAGGCGCGCGGCAGCGCGACGTACAAGGCCGAGCGCGAGATCGCGCTCGCCGGCGGCACCAAGTCGTCGGCGCCCGATGCGGCGAGGACGTTCGAGCACGAATGTCGCGCGCTTCGGGGCGAGCTGAAGCGCGCTTCGACGTGACCGAGCGCGCGTCGGCCGCCGCCGGCGCCGACCGCTGTCCGCTCTGCGGCGAAGCGAACGGCTGCGCGCTCGCCGCCGGATCGCAATCGCCGTGCTGGTGCGTCGACCAAGCGTTCGACGCCGCGCTGCGCGCACGTGCGGCGCGCGCCGACGGCCCGCCGCGCTGCATCTGCGCGCGCTGCGCAGGCACGACGGCCGGCCGAGTGGCCGTGCCGAGGCCGCCGGGACGCTGAGTCGCTACAGTCACGCGGATCAGGAGGTCCGCATGCGCAGCAACCCGGCGATGCTCTATCCGCTCTTCGCGCTCGCGGCGTGGACGCTGGTCGTGCTCGTCCTGATCCCGCTCGCTCGCGTCCGCTCGGTCCGGCTGCGCGAGATCGACACCGACGACTTCAAGTACGGCGAGTCGGCGAACGTGCCCGGGCACGTCAGCCTGCCGAACCGCAACTACATGAACCTGCTCGAGCTGCCGATGCTCTTCTACGTCGTCGGCATCGTGCTCTACGTCAGCGGCGGCGCGTCGTACGTCGCCATCTTCTTCGCCTGGACGTACGTCGCGCTGCGCGTCGTCCACAGCCTGATCCACCTGACCTACAACCGCGTGATCCATCGCCTCGCGGCGTTCACGCTCTCGATCTTCGTGCTGGTCGTGCTCTGGGTGCTCGCCGGGCTTCACCTCGCAGGGGCGTGGCCATGATCCGGATCCGCGAGATCGACCATGTCGTGCTGCGCGTCGCCGACCTCGAGCGCGCGCTCGCGTTCTACGGCGGCGTCCTCGGCTGCGCGGTCGAGCGCCGCCAGGACGCGATCGGGCTCGTGCAGCTGCGCGCGGGTCGCTCGATGATCGACCTCGTCCCGGTCGACGGCGTCCTCGGCCGCACGGGCGGCGCCGCCGCCGGCGCCGAGGGGCGCAACGTCGACCACTTCTGCGTTCGCGTCGAGCCGTTCGACGAGGCCGCGATCCGCTCCCACCTGCGCGCGCACGCGATCGAGGCCGGCGAGGTCGCGCGGCGCTTCGGCGCCGAGGGCGAGGGCCCTTCGCTCTACATCCAGGATCCGGACGGCAACGTCGTCGAGCTGAAAGGCCCGGCCGACCGCGTTGCCGCGGCCGGGAGCGAGCCATGAGCCATCGCTTCGTCTGGGTCGACATTCCGGTCGCCGACCTCGAACGCGCGATCGCGTTCTATCGTGCCGTGCTCGGCTGCGACGTCACACGCGAGGGCGGCGCCGGCTTCACGTTCGCCGTGCTCGCGCACGCCGGCAGCGCCGTCGGCGGCTGCCTCGTGCCGGCGAGCGGCGACGCCGGGCCCTCGCTCGGCGGCCCGCTCGTCTATCTCAACGTCGACGGCCGCATCGGCGACGCCGAGCGCGCCGTCGTCGCGAACGGCGGCCGGGTGCTGCAGGCGACGCACGCGATCGGGCCGCACGGCCACCGCGCGATCGTCGTCGACAGCGAGGGCAACCGCGTCGCGCTCCACTCGATGACACGCTGACCATGTGCAGGAACATCAAGACCTTGTTCAACTTCGAGCCGCCGGCGACCGAGCTCGAGATCCGCGACGCGTCGCTGCAGTTCGTCCGCAAGCTGAGCGGCTTCACCGTGCCTTCGAAGGCGAACGAGGCGGCGTTCGAGCAGGCGATCGAGGAGGTCGCCGCGGCGGCACGGACGTTGATCGGCTCGCTCGTCACGCACGCGCCGCCGCGCGACCGCGCGGTCGAGGCCGAGCGCGCCAAGACACGCTCGGCGGCGCGCTTCGCGACGCGGCAGTGACGCGCGCGCACGCCGCGATCGCGATCGGGGCACTCGGCCAGAGTGACCGCGAGCGCTGGGAGCTGCTCGCGCGCGGCTACAAGGCGTTCTACGAGACCGAGCTCGCCGACGCCGAATACGAGCGCGCGTGGCAGCGCCTCGTCGCCGGCGACGCGGTGCAGGCGCTCGGCGCCCGCGTCGACGGCACGCTCGTCGGGATCGCGCACTTCTTCTTCCATCCGACGGTGTGGCTCGCCGACGCGTGCCACCTGCAGGATCTCTTCGTCGACCCGGCAGCGCGCAACCGCGGCGTCGCGCGCGCGCTGATCGAGGCGGTCGCGGCAGCGGCACGCGAGCGCAGCGCGTGTCGCGTCTACTGGCACACGCACACCGGCAACGCGACCGCGCGGGCGCTCTACGACAAGGTCGC
>DASSRF010000216.1:0-2001 GCA_035701945.1 Caldimonas sp.
CCGGCCTCGGCGACCTTGCCGTCGTCGCCGATGCGCGCGTCGCGGACGAGGTCGCGCAGGAAGACGACCTGCCGGTCGCTGCCCGCCTTGACGATGACGTCGCCGAACTCCTGGACCGAGCTCAAGCGGCCCTGCGTGTTCAGCGGCAGCTGGAACGCGAGGTGCGCGCTCGACGGGACCGGCGGCTGGCCGAGGCGGCCCGCGGCGACCTGCACGTTCTGCTCCTGCAGCGACTTCATCACGTCGCCGACCGCGAGCCCGCGCGCGGCGAGCTTCTTCGGGTCGAGCCACACGCGCATGCTGTAGTCGCGGCCGCCGAACAGCACGACGTCGCCCATGCCGCGGATTCGCGCGAGGTCGTCCTTGACGTTCAGCGTCGCGAAGTTGCTGAGGTAGACCTGGTCGTAGCGGCCGTCCGGCGACAGCACGTTGACCATCATCAGGATGCTCGGCGACTTCTTCTTCGTCGTGACGCCGAGTCGCTTCACCTCGTCCGGCAGCTTCGGCTGCGCGATCGCGACGCGGTTCTGCACGAACACCTGCGCCATGTCGAGGTTCGTGCCGAGCTCGAACACGACGTCGATCGTGACGACGCCGTCGTTCGTGCTGCGCGACGTCATGTAGAGCATGCGCTCGACGCCGTTGATCTCCTGCTCGATCGGCGTCGCGACGGTGCTCGCGACCGTCACCGCGTTGGCGCCGGGATACGTCGCGGTCACCGTGACCGTCGGCGGCGCGACGTCGGGATACTGCGCGATCGGCAGCTGCAGCATCGACACCACGCCGATCAGCGTGATGACGATCGAGATGACCGTCGCGAAGATCGGCCGCGCGATGAAGAAGTGGGAGATCATTTGCCCGCTTCCGGCTTCTTCGAGCCATCCGGCTTCTTCGCGTCTTCCGGCCTCCGCGCGGCGGCGTCGAGGGGCTCGACGGGCTGGTGCAGGCGCGCGCGCAGCAGGCCTTCGACGACGATGCGGTCCTTGCCGGTGAACGCGGCGTCCTTCGGGTCGCGCGGCGTCACTTCGCGGGAGCCGTCGTCGAGCAGCTTGCCGAGCTGCACGTCGCGGCGGCCGACGACGTTCTTGTCGTCGACGACCAGTACGTAGCGGCGGTCCTGGTCCGCGAGGATCGCGCGGTCGGGCACGATCGCGGCCTTGCGCGCGTCGCCGACCGCGATGCGCACCTTCGCTCGCGAGCCGGGAATCAGCTCGCCGTCGGCGTTGGCGACGGTGCCGCGCACCGTGATGGTGCCGGTGCCGGGATCGACCTTGACGTCGCCGAAGTCGAGCGTGCCCTGGCGCGGGAAGCCCTTGTCGGTATCGAGGCCGAAGTTGAACGCGACCGCGAGCTTGTCGCCGGCGGCGCGTCCCTGGCTGCCGGCGCGCTTGCGGTAGAGCTGCAGCGCGCGCTCGTCGACGGTGAAGAACAGGTAGATCGGGTCGAGGCTGACGATCGTCGCGAGCAGCGGGTCCTCGCCGCCGGCGTTGACGAGGTTGCCCTCGGTCAGCAGCGCACGGCCGATCTTGCCGTCGATCGCCGCCGTGATGCGCGAGTACTCGAGATCGAGCTTCAGCCGCGAGACCTCCTTCTCCTGCGCGGTGACCTGCGCGCCGAGCGCGAGGACGTCGGCGGTCAGCTTGTCGACGAGGCTCTGGCTCGCGCCGCCGCGGCCGAGCAGGCTCTCCTGGCGCGTCTTCTCCTTGCTCGCGGCGTCCTGCTGCGCCTTCAGCGCCGTGACGATCGCTTCGGCGCGCTCGACGTCGGCCTGGAACGGCCTCGGGTCGAGCTCGAACAGCAGGTCGCCGGCCTTCACGAGCTGGCCGTCCTTGAAGTGCACCTTCTGCAGGTGGCCGCGCACCCGCGCGCGCACTTCGACGGTCTTCGCCGAGTCGAGGTAGCCGTTGTACTCGTCGTAGTCGGTGATCTCGCGCGTCTGCAGGTTCGCGACCGTCACCTGCGGCGGCTTCGGCGCCTGCGGCGTTGCCGATTCGTGCGTGC
>DASSRF010000217.1:0-2722 GCA_035701945.1 Caldimonas sp.
CACCGCGGCAACGACGGCGCGGTCGGCATCCGACGGCGCGCCGGTCAGGACGACCTGCAGCCCGCGCTCGAGCAGCGCGCCGACGAGCGCGCGCCAGTGCGCGATCGGCCACTGCTTGTAGGCGACGATCGTCGGCGTCTGCAGCACCGCGTACGGCGGCGCGAGCCGCGCGGCGACCGCGGCCGGCAGCTCGGCAGGCGGCGGCGCGACAAGCGCGGCGCCCGCCGGCAGGCCCCACGGCTCGAGCAGGCGGAGCTTCTGCACGACCGCGTGCGACTGCGTGCGGTCCATCGCCACCTCGTGCATCAGCAGCGCGCGCTTCCACCACGACTTCGCCTCGCGCGTGACCTGTCCGGAGCGGCGCCTAGCGGCGGCGAAGCCGTAGAGGTGCGCGCGGTCAGAGTACTGCGCGATCAGGGCGAGGTCGTAGCGGCGCCAGAGGCGAGCGAGGAGGCGCCGCGACGCGATCCAGCCGCTGCCGGCGGGGACCTCGATCAGCTCGCCGACGTCGGGGTTGCCGCGCAGCATGCCGAGCGTGCCGCCGAAGCCGAGGACGTCGATCCGTGCTTCGGGCCAGCGCTCGCGCGCGGCGCGGATCAGCGGCGTCGTCAGCAGCACGTCGCCGAGCTGGCGCGTGCAGACGACGAGGATGCGTGCGAAGCGGGTGCCGTCGTCGGGCAGCGCGCTCACAGCAGGACGATGTCGTACTGCTCGGGCGACGGGAACGGCTCGGCGCGCAGCGAGATGGGCTTCCCGATGAAGTCCGACAGGCCGGCGAGGTTCTGGCTCTCCTCGTCGAGCAGCATCTCGACGACCGCCGCCGAGGCGACGACGCGGAACTCCTTCGGATTGAACTGGCGCGCCTCGCGCAGGATCTCGCGCAGGATGTCGTGGCAGACGCTGCGCGCGGTCTTCACCTCGCCGCGGCCCTGGCACGTCGGGCACGGCTCGCAGAGCAGGTGAGCGAGCGACTCGCGGGTGCGCTTTCGCGTCATCTCGACGAGGCCGAGCTGGGTGAAGCCGCTCACCGTGACGCGGGTGCGGTCGCGCGCGAGCTGCTTCTTCAGCTCGGCGAGCACCGCGGCCTGGTGCTCCTCGCGCGCCATGTCGATGAAGTCGATGATGATGATGCCGCCGAGGTTTCGCAGGCGCAGCTGCCGCGCGATCGCCTGCGCCGCCTCGAGGTTGGTCTTGAAGACGGTGTCGTCGAAGTTGCGCGCGCCGACGAAGCCGCCGGTGTTGACGTCGACCGTCGTCAGCGCCTCGGTCTGGTCGATGATGAGGTAGCCGCCCGACTTCAGCTCGACGCGCTTCTTCAGCGCCTTCTCGATCTCGTCGTCGATCGCGAACAGGTCGAAGATCGGCCGCTCGCCGGCGTAGTGCTGGAGCTTGGTGACCGCGCTCGGCGTGTACTCGCGGCCGAACGCGGTGAGGCGCTCGAACTGCATCCGCGAGTCGATCCGGATCGTCTGCGTGCGGTCGTCGGCGAGGTCGCGCAGCACCCGCTCGGCAAGGCTCAGGTCCTGGTGCAGCAGCGTTCCCGGCGGCGACTTGAACGTGCGCTCGCGAACGCGGGCCCACGTCGTGCGCAGGTACGCGATGTCGTCGGCGAGCTCGGCGTCGCTCGCCTCGGCGGCGTTGGTGCGCAGGATGAAGCCGCCCTTCTCGGCGCCGCCGTCCGCTCCCGCGCGGGTTGCCAGATCGGCTTCCGCGAGCGCGGCGAGGCGCGCGCGCAGCTGCTCGCGCAGCTCGGGCGAGCCGATCTTCTGCGAGATGCCGATGTGCTCGTCCTGCGGCAGGAAGACGAGCAGCCGGCCGGCGATCGAGATCTGCGTCGACAGCCGCGCGCCCTTGGTGCCGATCGGGTCCTTGATCACCTGCACCGTCAGCGTCTGGCCTTCGAAGACGATCCGCTCGATCGGCGGCGGCGCGCCGTTGGCGTGCTCGGCGCGCCCGGTGCCGCCGTTGACGTAGACGTCGGCGATGTGCAGGAACGCGGCGCGCTCGAGGCCGATCTCGACGAACGCCGACTGCATCCCCGGCAGCACGCGCGCGACCTTGCCGATGTAGATGTTGCCGACGCGGCCGCGCTCGAGCTCGCGCTCGATGTGCAGCTCCTGCACCGCGCCGTTCTCGACGACGGCGACGCGCGTTTCCTGCGGCGACCAGTTGATGAGGATGTCTTGCATCGCCGGGGCGACGCCGTGCTCAGGGCCGGACCGTCACCCCCGCCCACTCGAGGAGAACGGCCGTCTCGTGCAGCGGCAATCCCATGATACCGGTGTAGCTGCCGTCGATCCTTTCGATCCACGTCGCCGCCGCGCTCTGGATCGCGTACGCGCCTGCCTTGCCGAACGGCTCGCCGCTCGCGACGTAGCGTGCGATCCGCTCCGGCGCGACGCTTGCAAAGCGCACGCGCGAGACGTTCACGAGGAGCCGCGAGCGCCCGTTCGCTGCGACGGCGACCGCGCTCAGCACGCGATGCGTGCGGCCCGCGAGCAGCGCGAGCGTGCGCGCAGCGTCGTCGGCGTCGACCGGCTTGCCGAGGATCGTCGTGCCGATCGCGACCGCGGTGTCGGCGCAGACGATCGGCGCCGGCGCGAGGCGGCGCTTCGCGTGGCGCGCGACCGCGGCGCGCAGCTTGGCGCGGGTGACGCGCTCGACGTAGCTTGCCGGCAGCTCGCCGGCGCGCGTCGCCTCGAGCGCTTCGACGTCCTCGTCG
>DASSRF010000218.1:0-3257 GCA_035701945.1 Caldimonas sp.
GTCGACCGGTCCGCTCTCGACGATCTCGCCGCGCAGCATGACCGAAACGCGGTCGGCGAACGCGCGCGCGATCGAGATGTCGTGCGTGATCATGAGGTACGCGTTGCCGCGCGCCTCCTGGATGTCGAGCAGCAGGTTGAGCAGCTGGCCGCGGATCGAGACGTCGGCGCCCGAGAGCGGCTCGTCGGCGACGATCAGCGCCGGCTCGACCGCGAGCGCGCGCGCGATCGCGAGGCGCTGGCGCTGGCCGCCGCTCAGCTCGTGCGGCAGGCGGCCGAGATAGTCGGCGCCGGGCCGCAGGCCGACGCTGTCGAGGATCGCGGCGGCGCGCGCGTCGACATCGGCCGCGTGCCGGCGCAGCGCCTGCGCCATCAGCTGGCGCACCGTGCGGCGCGGATTGAGCGACGCGGTCGCGTCCTGGAAGATCGGCTGCATCGCCGTGCGCGCCGCGCGGAACTCGCTGCTCGACAGGCTCTTGAACGAGCGGCCCTCGAGGAGCACGTCGCCGGCGTCCGGCTCGATCAGCCCGAGCGCGATGCGGCCGAGCGTCGACTTCCCCGAGCCGCTTTCGCCGACGAGGGCGACCGTTTCACCGCGATCGACGCGCAGGCTCGCGCCGCGCACCGCGTGCACGGTCTCGCCGGCAGCGCTGCGAAACGTCTTCGCGACGCTGCGCAGCTCGAGCAGCGGCTTCGTGTCAGCCGGCACGCGCGGCCTCCGCACCCGAGCGCAGGCGCTCCTCGAAATACCAGCAGCGCACCGCGTGCGCGCGGTCGCCGGGCACGGCGATCGGCTCGGGCATCTGCACGCAAGGCGCGAACGCGAACGCGCAGCGCGGCCGGAACGGGCAGCCTTCGATCGGCTGCGCGAGATTCGGCACGTCGCCGCCGATCGTCGGGAAGCGGCCGGCCGCATCACGCACGACGCGAGCGGAGGCGAGCAATCCTGCCGTGTACGGATGCGCCGCCGCCTTGAAGACGCCGTCGGTCGAACCCCACTCGACCGTGCGCCCGGCGTACATCACGTAGATCCGCGTGCACGCCGAAGCGACGAGGCCGAGGTCGTGGCTGATGAGGAGCATCGCCATGCCGAGCCGCTGCCGCAGGTCGGCGAGCAGCGCCATGATCTCCGCCTGCGTCGTGACGTCGAGCGCGGTCGTCGGCTCGTCGGCGACGAGCAGGCGCGGACGGCAGCCGAGCGCGACCGCGAGCAGCGCGCGCTGGCGCATGCCGCCCGAGAGCTCGTGCGCGTACGAGCTAGCGGCGCTCTCGGGCAGCCGCACGAGGCCGAGCAGCTCGCGGACACGCGCGCGGACGTCGACGCCGCGATCGTGCAGGCGAACGCTCTCGGCGATCTGGCGGCCGACGGTCATCACCGGGTTGAGGTACGTCAGCGGGTCCTGGAACATCATCGCCAGCGGATGGCCGCGGAGCGTCTGCCATTGCTGCGCGGTGAAGCCCGTCACGTCCTGGCCGTCGATGACGACGCGGCCGGATTCGATCCGCGACAGCCGCGGATGCGTGAGGCCGAGCAGGACGCGCGCGAGCGTCGACTTGCCCGACCCCGATTCGCCGACGAGCCCGACCGCTTCGCCGGGATCGACGTCGAGACTCACGCCGCGCAGCGCCGAGACGACCGCGCCGCCGCGCAGGTACGAGAAGCGCAGGTCGCTGACCGCGACGATCGGCTGTCCCTCGGCCGCCGCGCTCACTTGCGACGCCCCTTCGGATCGAGCGCGGCGCCGACCGCGTCGCCGAGCAGGTTGAACGCGAGCACCGTCAGGAAGATCGCGGCGCCGGGAAAGAACGACAGCCACGGCGCGTTGAAGAGCAGCCGCTGGCCGCTGTTGAGCATCCTTCCCCAGCTGATCAGATCGGCCGAGCTGAGGCCGAGGAAGCTGAGCGCCGCCTCGAGCAGGATCGCCTGGCCGACGATCAGCGTGCCGACCGCGAGCACCGGCGCGATCGCGTTGGGGATGACCTCGCGCAGCAGGATCGCCTCTTCGCGAACGCCGAGGCAGCGCACCGCGTCGACGAACTCGAGCTGGCGCACGCGCAGCACCTCGCCGCGCATGACGCGCGCGACCTGCGGCCAGGCGAGGATCGCGATCACGCCGACGACGCGCGTCAGCCCCGGCCCCGCGAGCGCGACGATCACCGCCGCGAGGATGAAGCTCGGCATGACCTGGAACATCTCCGAGAAGCGCATCAGCGCGAGGTCGACCTTGCCGCCGAAGAATCCGGCAACGGCGCCGATCAGGATGCCGAGCACCGAAGCCGCGAGCGCCGCCGCGAAGCCGACCGTGAGCGAGACCTGCACGCCCTGGCTCATGCCGGCGAAGACGTCGCGGCCGAGCTCGTCGGTGCCGAACCAGTGCGCGCGCGACGGCGCGGTCATCACGTCGCTCGAGAGCGCGGCGGGATCGTGGCCGAGGACGAACGGCGCCGCGATGCCGATCAGGACCAGGAGCGCGATGAAGGCGAGGCCGACGACGCCCGCCTTGTGCTCGGCGAACCGCGCCCACGCCTCACGCATGCGCGACCCCGTAGCTGCGCCGCACGCGCGGATCGAGGAGCGCGTAGACGAGGTCGGTCGCGAGGTTGGCGAGCACGACCATCACCGCCGAGAGCAGCAGGATGCCCTGCAGGACCGGATAGTCGCGGTTGCCGATCGAGGCGACGAAGAGGCTGCCGAGGCCCGGCCATGCGAACACCGTCTCGACGAGGATCGCACCGGTGAGCGAGTAGCCGAAGCTGTAGCCGATCACGGTGACGACCGGGATCATCGCGTTCGGCAGCACGTGCCGCCACAGGATCGCGCGCCGCGACAGGCCCTTGGCCATTGCCGTCGTGATGAAGTCCTCCGAGAGCACGCCGACGATGCTCGCGCGCGCGACGCGCGCGACGACGGCGACGAAGAAGATCGTGATCGAGAACGCCGGCAGCACGAGGTGCCAGGCGACGTCGCGGACGTGCCCCCAGCCGGTCGCGCTGCCGCGCAGCGACGTCATCCCTTGCGCCGGAAGCCAGCCGAGGTCGACCGCGAAGAGGATGACGAGGAGCTGCCCGAGCCAGAAGATCGGCACCGAGTAGCCGAAGAGACTCAGCGCCGTGATGCCGCTGTCGAACGCGCTGCCGGCGCGCGGCGCGGCGGCGAGCGCGAGGACGACGCCGAGCACCGACGCGGCGACGAGGCCGGGAATCATCAGGATCAGCGTCGTTCCCGCACGCGCGAGGATGAGCTCGAGCACCGGCTGC
>DASSRF010000219.1:0-5474 GCA_035701945.1 Caldimonas sp.
CAGTGCTGGCCGTTCCGCATCGAGGAGGTGTCGGCCTACGACGCGCGCGGGCCGGGCTGGTACTGGAACAACTTCTCCTGCGGCGAGCACACCGGCACCCACTTCGACGCGCCGATCCACTGGATCTCGGGGCGCGACCTCGCGAACAACGCGGTCGACACGATTCCGGTCGAGCACTTCGTCGCGCCGGCGTGCGTCGTCGACTGCAGCGAGCAGGCGAAGGCGAACGCCGACTACCTGCTGAGCGTCGACGACCTGCTCGCGTTCGAGCGCGCGCACGGCCGCATCCCCGAGGGCGCGTGGCTGCTGATGCGCACCGACTGGTCGAAGCGCCGCGACCCCGAGGCGTACCAGAACTTCGACGAGGAAGGGCAGCACACGCCGGGACCGAGCGCCGAGGCGGTGCGCTTCCTCGTCGACGAGCGCAACGTGCTCGGCTTCGGCTCGGAGGCGATCGGCACCGACGCCGGCCAGGGCTTCCACCTGCGGCCGCCGTACCCGTGCCACTACTACATGCACGGCTCGGGCAAGTACGGCCTGCAGTGCCTCGCCAACCTCGACCTGCTGCCGCCGACCGGCGCCGTGCTGATCTGCCCGCCGCTGAAGATCGAGAAGGGCAGCGGCAGCCCGCTGCGCGTCCTCGCGCTCGTCGAAGGCGCGGCGTGAGCGCGGGCGACGCGCGCGTCGCGGTCGTCACCGGCGGCAGCGCCGGCATCGGCCTCGCGATCTGCGAGCAGCTCCTCGGCGACGGCGTCGAGGTCGTCTCGCTCGCGCGGCGCGCCTGTCCGATCGCGCATCCGAAGCTGCACAGCGTCGAGGTCGACCTCCTCGACCGCGCCGCGACCGCGGCGGCGGCGAAGGACGTCGCGGCCCGCTTCGCGGTGACGACGGTCGTCCACAACGCCGGCGTCATCCGGCCGGCGCTGCTGCCCGACGTCAAGCTCGACGACCTCGACGCGCTCGTCGAGCTGCACCTCGGCGCCGCGATTCAGCTCGTGCAGGCGGCGCTGCCTGCGATGCGCGCGCGCCGCTTCGGCCGCATCGTCCTGCTCTCGTCGCGCGCCGCGGTCGGCCTCGCGACGCGCACCAGCTACTCGGCGACCAAGGCCGGCATGCTCGGCATGGCGCGGACGTGGGCGCTCGAGCTCGCGCCCGAAGGCATCACCGTCAACGTCGTCGCCCCGGGGCCGGTGCGCACCGACATGTTCCACGACGTCGTCCCCGCCGGCAGCGACAAGGAGCGCGCGCTCGCCGCCGCGGTGCCGGTGAAGAGGCTCGGCGAGGCCGCCGACGTCGCGCGCGCGGTGCGCTTCTTCGTCGATCCCGAGAACGGCTTCGTCACCGGCCAGGTGCTCTACGTCTGCGGCGGGACGAGCGTCGGCAGCCTCGTTCTCTAGCCCTCGTCGCGGCGCGGCCGAGGGCAATCCGCCTTGCCCGGGCAGGGGCGCTCGGCTAGCCTGCTTTAGAACTCAACCATCGGCAATGGAAGCAGCGGCGCGGATGGCGAACGGCAGCGGGCGCGGCGACGCACGGCTCGTCGACGACGACCGCGTCCACCGCGACGCCTACGTCGACCCCGCCGTCTTCGCGCGCGAGCTGCGCACGTTCTGGGCGAGCACCTGGCAGTACCTCGGGCACGCGAGCCAGGTGCCGAACGCCGGCGACGTCGTCACCGTCGAGCTCGCCGGCCGGCCGCTGCTCCTCGTTCGCACCGGCGACGGCGAGCTGCGCGTCCTCTTCAACCGCTGCGCGCACAAGGGAACGAAGCTCGTCGACGACGACCGCGCCAACGTCGGCCGCCACTTCCGCTGCCCGTACCACGCCTGGACCTACGCGCTCGACGGCAAGCCGCTCGGCGTGCCGCTGCGCGACGGCTACGAAGGGACCCGGCTCGCGTCGTGCTCGTCGGGCGGCGGCCTCGCGCCGGTTCGCCACGTCGCCGTCCACCGCGACTTCGTCTTCGTCAGGCTCGGCGATGCGGGCCCGGCCTTCGCCGAGTACTTCGGCGACGCGCTCGCCGCGCTCGACCTCCTCGCCGACCGCTCGCCGGCCGGCAGGCTCGAGGTCGCGGGCGGCGCGCTGCGCACGATCGTGCGCTGCAACTGGAAGATCTATCTCGAGAACATCAACGACACCGTGCACCCGATGGCAACCCACGAGTCGGCGGTCGCCGCCGCGCGCAGCGTCTGGGGCGATCGCCCCGAGGGCACGGCAAAGCCGATGGCGATGGAGCAGATCCTGCCGTTCGGCGCGCCGTTCGAGTTCTTCGACGAGATGGGCGCGCGCGTCCATCCGAACGGCCACAGCGTGCTCGGCACCAGGCACAGCATCCACTCGGGCTACGGCAGGCTGCCCGAGTACGAAGCGGCGATGCGCGCCGCGTACGGCGAAGCGCGCGCCGCCGAGATCCTCGAGCACGCGCCGCAGAACGCGGTGCTCTATCCGAGCCTCGCGGTCAAGGGCTCGCCGCAGTCGATCCGCGTCATCCGCCCGCTCGCGGTCGACCGCACGCTCGTCGAGGCGTGGAGCCTGCGCGCCGTCGGCGCTCCCGACGTCCTGCTCGAGCGCACGCAGACGTACAACCGGCTCGTCTTCTCGCCGATGTCGATCGTCGCGCACGACGACCTGCATCTCTTCGAGAGCATCCAGCACGGGCTTGCCGCCGAAGCCAATCCATGGGTGAGCCTGCACCGCGGCCACCGCAGCGGCGAGGAGCTGCAGCCGGTGCAGGACACGAACGGCACCAACGAGCTGCTGATGCGCAACCAGTTCCGCGCCTGGGCACGCTTCATGGCGCTCGACGAAGGCGACGAGGCATGAACGCGGACGGCGCAGCACGCGAGCGCGAGCTCGCGGCGGTGGTCGCCGACGAGGCGATGCTGCTCGACGCCGGCCGCTTCGACGACTGGCTCGCGCTCTGGGATGCCGAGGCGCGCTACTGGGTGCCGCTCGGCGGCAGCGAGCAGGCCGACGACGAGCGCGGCCAGTCGCTCGCCGACGAGGACCGGATGCTGCTCGAGCTGCGCGTCGCGCGGCTGCGCCATCCGCGCGCGCATTCGCTGAAACCCCGTGTCGCCTGCCAGCACGTGCTGCAGCGCTCGCGCGTCGAGCACGCCGACGACAGCGCCGCGACGCTGGTGACGCCGTTCGTCTACGTCGAGATGCAGGGCGCGGACGAGCTCCTGCTCGCCGGCCGGGCACGGCACCGGCTCGTCCGCACCGAGGCCGGCTGGAAGATCCGCGAGAAGCGCGTCGACCTGCTCGGCGCCGGACGGCCGCTGCCGGCCGTGCAGCTCTTCGTCTGAGCACGACGATGGCAGCGGCGCTCCACGAACGGCTCGTCTTCGACGTCGCGCACGGCGCCGTGCGCGACGCCGATCGCCGCTACGTGCTGCTGCGTGCCGACGTGCTGATGGGCGTCTTCGGCCAGCTCGAAGGCGAAGCGCGCGAGGATGCGCTCGCCGCGTTCGCGCGCTCGGTCGCCGAGCACGGCGCCGGCAGCGTCCGCGCCTACCGCGACGCGGTCGGCGCCGACGCGCTGCCGCAGGCGATGGAAGGCGCCGCCGCGTCGCTCGGCTGGGGCCGCTGGCGAATCGACGCCGCGCGCGTGCACGACGCGTCGCCCTCGCTTGCGCTCGAGGTCGAGAACAGCCCGTTCGCCGCGGCCGCGCCGCGCGGCACGACGCGCGCGTGCCACGCGATCGCCGGGATGCTCGAAGCGCTCGCCGCCGCGCTCTGGCCCGAAGCCGCCGACGCGCGCGAGACGCGCTGCGCGGCCGAGGGCGCGTCGAGGTGCAGCTTCGTCGCCTTGCCGCGGCGCGCGCGCGCGGCCTCGCCAGTTCCCGAACCCGGGCCGGACCGCCGGCCTCGACGACCACCACCAGGAGACACGCCATGAAGCTCACCCGCCGCGCCGCGCTCGTCGCCGCCGCCGCATCGCTCGCGCTGCCCGCCGCCGCCGTCGCCGCCGATCTCAAGGTCGGCGTCAACGTCGCGCTCTCGGGGCCGAACTCGTCGCTCGGCATTCCGTACCAGAAGGGGATGCAGGCGGCGCTCGCGTACCGCGGCGAGATCGCCGGCCGCAAGATCCAGCTCATCCTCCTCGACGATGGGTCGGATCCCGCGGCGGCGGCGCGCAACGCGAGGAAGCTCGTCGACGAGGACAAGGTCGACGTGCTGATGGGCTCCTCGGGCGTGCCGTCGTCGGTCGCGATCGCCCAGGTCGCCAAGGAGACGAAGACGCCGATGATCGGGCTGTCGCCGATCGCGATCGATGGCGCCGACAACAGCTGGGTCGTCACCGTCGCGCAGCCGACGCAGCTGATGGTCGACGCCGTCGTCGACCGCATGAAGGCGAACGGCGTCAAGACGGTCGGCTACATCGGCTTTTCCGACTCGTGGGGCGACCTCGTCTACGACGCGTTGATGAAGGCGGCGCCTTCGCGCGGCATCAAGGTCGTCAGCAACGAGCGCTACGCGCGCGCCGACCAGTCGGTCACCGGCCAGGTGCTGAAGATCGTCGCGCTCCATCCCGACGCGGTCATGACCGGCGGCTCGGGAACGGCCGGCGCGCTGCCGTACCTCGCCCTCGCGGAGCGCGGCTTCAAGGGCGGCGTCTACGGCCAGCACGGCCTCATCAACCCCGACTTCATCCGCGTCGCGGGCGCGTCGGGGCAGGGCGCGCTGATGCCGACGGGACCGGTGATCGTCGCCGAGCAGCTTCCCGACAACTATCCGACCAAGAAGATCGCGCTCGACTTCCGCCGCGAGTTCCAGAAGGTCAACGGCTCGCCGACGACCGACGCGTTCTCGGCGTACTCGTTCGACGCCTGGCTGGTCTTCGCCGACGCCGCCGAGCGCGCGCTGAAGAAGGGCGCCGAGCCGGGAACGCCGGCGTTTCGCCAGGCGCTTCGCGACGCGATCCTGAGCACCAAGGAAGTCGTCGGCACGCACGGCGTCTACAACTTCAAGGACGGCAACATCTACGGCGTCGACCAGCGTGCGCGCGTCATCGTCAAGCTCGAGAACGGGGCGTGGAAACTGGCGCAATGAAGCCCCCCGTCCGCCGGGTACGGCGACCGGCCCCCCGAGGGGGCGCGGGACGGCTTGGGAGCGGCCCGGCGCTCGTCCCGCCTCGTCCGGCGACGCTCGGGAACCGCGACCGACCGAAGGCGATCTCCGCGTGAACGCGGAGATCGCGGCCATCCTGACGACGGATGGTCTCGCGAACGGCGCGGTGTACCTGCTCGCCGGGCTCGGCCTCGTCCTCGTCTTCTCGGTCACGCGCGTCGTCTTCGTTCCGTTCGGCGACGTCGCAGCGTTCTCGGCACTCTCGCTCGCCGCGTTCGAGGCCGGGCGGACGCCGCCGACGATCGGCCTCGTCGCGACGCTCGCCGCGCTCGCCGCGGCGACCGAGGTCGCGAGCCTGCTGCGGCGCGGCGAGACGAAGCGCGTCGCGCGCGCGGTCCTGCTCT
>DASSRF010000220.1:0-5338 GCA_035701945.1 Caldimonas sp.
CGAAGTCGCTCTCGGGCAGCGCGATCACGCGGGCCTCGGCGAGCGCGAGGGCGAGCCCGCGGGCGACGCTCGCGCCGGTCGCGACGGCGAGCTTGCCGGCGCCGGCGCGCAGCGCTGCGTGCGCGGCGAGCAGCGCGGCGCCCGGCATTTCGCTGCTGCCCGCGACGACGAGCGTCGAGCCGCGGTCCTCCTTGTCGGCGGCGCTTCCCGGCACCGGCAGCGGCCAGTCGCGCAGCAGCCGGGCGTCGATGGCGACGGTCGCCGCAGCCATCACGGCTTCGCCGCCGCCGGGCGGTCGGGCTCGGTGGTCACGGGCGCGCCCGCGTCGCGCAGCGGCGAGACGAAGTTCTCGAGCCGCAAGACGAGCTTGCCGCGCCGGCCGGCCTGGGGATCGAATTCATACGAGGTGATGCCGCAGTTGGGAACGTCGCCGAGGCGGTCGATCGCGAGGATCTGCTGCTCGTCGAGACGTTCGAGAAGATAGCGCATGCAGTTGACGATGACCTGGTGGGCGACGACGAGGACGCGGTCGCCGCGGTGCTCGCGCGCCAGCATGTCGAGAAAGCTGCGCAGGCGCAGGATGACGTCGCACCAGCTCTCGCCGCCCGGCGGACGGAAATAGAACTTGCCGACGTGGCGGCGCTGCTCGGCGAGCTCGGGGTACTTCTCGCGGATGCCGAACGTCGTCATGCGGTCGAGGATGCCGAACTCCTTCTCGCGCAGCCGCTCGTCGTGGACGCACGCGACGACGTCGGCGTCGCCCGCTCCGCGACGCAGTGCCGCGAGGACGCGATTGCCGGTCTGGCGCGCGCGCACGTACGGCGAGCTGAGGACGATCTCGGGACGCTCGACGTCCGCGAGCTGGGCGAACCAGTGGCCGAGCGCGTCGGCCTGGCGTTCGCCGAGCGACGAGAGCGGCACGTCGACGTCGCGCTCGGCGATGTCGATGACGTGCAGCCCGCTCGCCTCGGCGGCGTCGCGCGCGACGTTGCCTGCGCTCTGGCCGTGGCGAACGATCCAGAGCGTCTGCGGCCATTTCTGTTCCAACGCTGCGTCTCCCTGCGCGATCGCGAGCAACGGCCGTGCCCGCGCCGATCAGTCGTGCTGCAGCGCCTTCCTCCGCGCGTAGGCGAGGCGGGCGCTGGCGCGGCGGCCGAGACGCCGCTCCAGCGGCGCGAGCAGCGCGACGACGCCGAGCCAGTCGCGCGCGTAGAACGCTTCCTTCGCGCGCGCGAGGACGTCGCGCATGCGCTCGGCGTCCATGCCGCGGCCGCGGGCGGCGATGAGGTCGTCCCAGAGCTGCGGCTCGTCGTTGAAGAAGCGCCTGCCGCAGCTGCGCAGCGCGCCGGCGAGCCGCACGAACTCGGCGAGCAGCAGCTCGGGCTCGAGCATCGCGTCGTAGAGGCCGTGAACGCGCTGCGGGAACGGCTCGCGCGTCTCGATCGCGTGCAGCTCCTCGAGCGCGAACGTGCCCGCGTTCGCGCAGCCGATCTCGAGGTGCAGCTCGAGACGCAGCGGCGCGACCGAGAGCGCGACTTCGCGGCGGCTCTCGGCGTCGATGGCGCTGGCGCGGTAGACGACCGCCGCATGGACGCCGTCGCCGTCGCTGCCGCGCTCGATCGCGCGGCGCGCCCGCGCGAAGCCGTGCTCGTCGACGAGGAAGCGGAGCGCCTCCTCCTCGCATGCGCAGAACGACTCGTCGAAGGTCATGGCGACAAGCGCCGGGCTTGGAGGTCCGCCATCGTGCCGGAGCCCGTGCGCCAGCGACCACCACGCCGCTGCGCGCTGTCCACTACGCCACACGGCGCCCGCGGGAACGTCGGCTTCACTCCACGGCCGGCGCGGCGGCGCCGACGAACGGCGCTTCGTCGTCGACGCGCGCTCGTGCACGGCGGCGTGAAAGCGGTCGCGCATGACCCTGTCTTCTTGTCTGGTAATGGACATACATTTGCTTTTTGTCTGTCCGTGGACTAGGCTGCGGACGCCTTCCGGGGCCTTCGCCACCGCCACTGACATGAGCGCGCTCCTCAAGCCGGCCCCAACGGCCGTCGACCTCACCTCCGCGCGCGCCGCCGGCGCCGCGCTGCGGACGTTCTTCCGCCTGGCCGAAGCCTGGGGCCTCACGGGCGCCGAGCAGGCGACGCTGCTCGGCGTCGCCCGTGCGACGCTCTACCAGTGGAAGCAGGGCAAGGTCGGCCCGCTCGACCGCCACGTCCTCGAGCGGCTCTCGCACGTGTTCGGGATCTATTCGTCGCTGCAGATCCTCTTTCCGGCGTCGGGCCGCGCCGACGAGTGGATCCGCAAGCCCAACAGCGCGCGCGTGTTCGGCGGCCGCTCGGCGCTCGAGCGCATGCTCGGCGGCCAGGTTTCCGACCTCTTCGTCGTCCGCGAGTACCTCGACGCGCAGCGCGGCGGCAAGGCATGAGCGTTGCGCACGAAGCCGAGGCCGAAGCGAAGGAAGCTTCGGCGGCGCCGCCGCGTCGGCCGGCCAGGATCGATCCCGAAGCCGTGCCGGTCCGCCGCGTCACCTGGCGGCCGTCGTACCGGCTGATCCCGTCGCGCTATCCGACGGTCGGGCTCTACGACGCGATCGCCGATCCCGCCGACCTCGACGTCGTCTTCGCGATCGAGGCGCTCGCCAATCCGCGCATCCGCGACGAGCTCGGCGAGATCACGCTCGTCGCCAAGGAGGAGCGCGTCACCGGGCCGGGCGCGACGCCGGTGATGGCCGCGTTCACCCATCTCAACAAGGACGGCTCGCGCTTCTCCGACGGCGCGTACGGCGTCTACTACGCCGCGCACTCGCTCGAGACGGCGATCGCCGAGGTGAGCCATCACCGCACGGTCTTCCTGCGCAGCACCGCAGAGCCGGCGATCGACATCGACCTGCGCCTCATCACCGCCAACGTCGAGGCCGACCTGCACGACCTCGCCGAGCCGGGCGACGCGGCGAACGCGCCGAACCGCTTCGCTGCCGCGCTCGACCCCGACGACTACGCACCGTCGCAGGCGCTCGGCCGTGCGCTGCGCGCCGTCGAGAGCTGGGGCATCCGCTATCCGAGCGTTCGCCACGCGGGCGGCGAGTGCGTCGGCATCTTCCGTCCGCGTGCGCTCCGTCACGCCAAGCCGGCCGGCCACTACGCGCTGTGCTGGGACGGCAGCCGCTTCACCCACTGGTACGAGAAGCGGCCGCCGCACGCCGTCGGGTGACGCAGGCGCGGCCGGCGCGACGTCGTTCACGCCGCGCGCGTTCGCGCGTGCGCTTGCTTACAGCTTCGTGCGGCCGTGGCGGCGACGATGGGCGGCAGCCCGACGCGTCCGCTGCATGCTCCACCTCGCGCTCGTCTTCGTCCACTTCCTCGCCGCCGCGCTCGCGCTCGGGGCGATCGTCGCGACCGACCTGAGGCTGCTGTCGAAGCTCGCGCAGGACCGGGTCCGGATCGCGCCGCCGAACGCATTCGTGTCGCGCATCGTCGTCGTCTCGCTCGTCGTCCTCTGCGCGACCGGCGCGGCGATCGTCGCGCAGGCGGCGCTCGTCCGCGTCGACGAGCTCGCCAATCCGAAGCTGCACGCCAAGCTGCTGCTCGTCGTCCTGCTCGTCGCCAACGCGTTCGTCCTTCACCGCTTCACCTTTCCCCGGCTCGCGGCCGGCCGGCGCCTCGCGCGCTGGCGCGCCGCCGACTGGCTCGCCGTCGCGGTGCCGGTCGCGGCGTCGAACGCGCTCTGGCTGTTCGTCGCGCTGCTCGGCGTCGCCCGCGAATGGAACGACGCCGTGCCGCTGGCCGACATCCTGGCCGCGGCGACGCTGACGTATCTCGCGGTGCAGGCCGGCGTCTGCGCCATCCTCGTCATCGCGGCAAAGCCGATCGATCCCGAGCGGCGGCGCTGGAGCGACGTCGTCCGCCGCGCGTTCGCGTCGATCGGCGATCTCGGCGCACCGCGCGCACCGGCACCGGGAACGCCGCGCCGTCGCTTCGACGATCCGGTCGACGACGAGGACAGCCAGCTCGCCGCCGCCATCGCGATCGTCGCCGCGCGAACGCGCGCGCCGCGGCTCGACGAGCCCGACCTGCAGCTCGTCGGCAGCGGCCGCGAGCCGCGCCGGCGCCGGCGCTGAGCGGCGCGCTAGAGCGTCCGGGGCTGGCGCCCTTCGACCGGATACACCGGATCGGTGTAGCCGGGCGTCGATGCGTGTCCCGCCGGGACCATGCCGTCGACGAGCGCCTCGTCCTCGGCAGTGAACGGCGCATCGAGCGCGTCGAGGTACTGCTGCCATTGCGCGAGCGACTTCGGCCCGCCGATCAGTCCGTGCACGAGCTTGTTGTTCCAGACCCAGGCGAGCGCGAACTGCAGCGGCGTGCGCCCGCTCGCCGCGGCGTGCTCGGCGATGCGCCTGGCGAACGCGACCGACTCGGCGCGGAACTCGGTCTGCAGGATGCGCGGGTCGTTGCGCGCGGCGCGCGACCCCTCGGGCGGCGCCGCCCCGGGCGCGTACTTGCCCGAGAGCACGCCGCGCGCGAGCGGGCTGTACGCGACGACGCCGACGCCGTAGTGCGCGCAGCACGGCAACAGCTCGGTCTCGATGCCGCGCGTCATCGCGTTGTACGGCGGCTGGCAGACGATCGGCGCCGCAACGCCCGCCGCGCGGCACATCTCGACCATCCGCGCGACGCGCCAGGCGCGGAAGTTGGAGACGCCGAAATAGAGCACCTTGCCGCTCGCGAGCAGATGCGCCATCGCGGCGACGGTCTCCTCGAGCGGAGTCGTCGCGTCCTCGCGGTGCAGGTAGAGGATCTCGACGCGGTCGGTGCCGAGCCGCGTCAGGCTCGCGTCGACCGCGCGCAGCATGTGGCGGCGCGACAGGCCGCGGTCGTTGGCGTCGGCGCTGGTCGGGTTGGCGAGCTTGGTCGCGACGACCCAGCGCTCGCGGTCGGCGGCGATCAGGCGGCCGACGATGCGCTCGGAGTCGCCCTTCGCGTACGCGTCGGCGGTGTCGATCGCGTTCAGCCCGGCGTCGCGGGTGGCGGCGACGATGCGCGCCGCCTCGGCTTCGTCGGTCTGGTCGCCGAACATCATCGCGCCGAGCCAGAGCTTCGAGACCTTGAGGCCGCTCGCGCCGAGCGATGTCGGCGGATGGCGATCGTCAGCCATGCGCTGCACCTCCGGAGGACGCCGCTGCGGCGGCGACGAAGCGGTCGCGCAGCTCGCGCTTGAGCACCTTGCCGATCGCGCTGCGCGGCAGCTCGTCGACGAACAGGAGCCTAGCCAGCCGCTGCGTCTTGCCCAGCTGTGCGTTGGCCCATGCGCGCAGGGCATCGGCATCGATGGGTTCGGCGCC
>DASSRF010000221.1:0-7305 GCA_035701945.1 Caldimonas sp.
CTCGGTGTCGGCGATCAGCTCGAACGGCAGCTCGAGGTTCTGCTTGAAGCGGTCGTGCGACGCCATGTTGTCGCGCGAGACGCCGAACAGCACCGCGCCCGCCTTGACGAATTCCTTGTAATGATCGCGGAACTGCATTGCCTCCGTGGTGCAACCGGGGGTATTGTCCTTGGGGTAGAAGTAGAGGACGACGATCTTGCCGGCGAAGGCCTGCGGGCTGAACTTGACTCCTCCGGTCGCAAGCGCTTCAAATTCCGGGACGGGTTTGTTGAGTGCAGGCGTCATGAGCTCTTCTGCTGGGCCCGGCGATGCGTGCCAGATGTCCCCGGCGCGGGCATCCGCCGGTGACCCCCGCGACGGGGCATAGCCCGCAATTATAGAGCTTGCCTACGCTGCGCCGACGTTCGATGGTCAGCGCGCCGCCTCGTCGCGTGCCGCAAAAAGCAGCGCAGCGACGACCCTGCGACCTTCGGCGAGCAACACGTTGTAAGTGCGGCATGCGGCACGGCTGTCCATCGTCTCGAAGCCGATCGCCGCGTCGATCAGCGGCCTGAGCAGCGCCGGCGACGGAAACCGCAAGCGCTCGCCGCTGCCGAAGACGACGAGCTCGGGCGCGAGCGCGACGACGCGCGCGAAATGCTCGGCGGTCAGCGACTCGAACGACGGCGCGTCCCAGGAGGCGACGTCGCCCTGCCACGGCACGAGCACGCTCTCGGTGTGCTCGACGCCGTTGACGACGACGCCGTCCGGGCCGTGGCGGGCGATCGCGTTGCGACCCTCGATCCGGTCGGCGCGCATCTTCATGGCGCGATTATCGGCGCCGCCAAATGCTGCGCAGCGCAGTGGCGCATGCGAGCGGAACGTTCACTCCCGTGTGGTCAAATACCAGGTTGCCCTCGGGCCCCTCGCAACGCCGGAGTCGTCTCGTGCAGTCCTTCACCAAGTCGAGCAAGCTCGCCAACGTCTGCTACGACATCCGCGGCCCCGTCCTCGACAAGGCGCGACAGATGGAGGAAGAGGGCCAGCACATCATCAAGCTCAACATCGGCAACCTGGCGGTGTTCGGGCTCGAGCCGCCGGACGAGATCGTCCAGGACATGATCCGCAACCTGCCGAACGCGGCCGGCTACACCGACTCCAAGGGGCTGTTCGCGCCGCGCAAGGCGATCGTCCACTACACGCAGCAAAAGCACGTCAAGGGCGTCACCGTCGACGACGTCTTCCTCGGCAACGGCGCGTCCGAGCTCATCACGATGAGCATGAACGCGCTCCTCAACAACGGCGACGAGGTGCTGATCCCGGCGCCCGACTATCCGCTCTGGACGGCGTCGGTCGCGCTCTCGGGCGGAACGCCGGTGCACTACCTGTGCGACGAGGGCGACGGCTGGCTGCCCGACCTCGACGACATGGCGAGGAAGGTGACGTCGCGGACGCGCGCGATCGTCGTCATCAACCCGAACAACCCGACCGGCGCGCTCTATCCCGACGCGGTGCTCGAAGGCATCGTCGCGCTCGCCCGCCGCCACGGCCTGATCGTCTTCGCCGACGAGATCTACGACAAGACGCTCTACGACGGCGCGACGCACACCTCGATCGCGTCGCTCGCCGAGGACGTGCTCTTCCTCACCTTCAACGGTCTGTCGAAGAACTACCGCTCGTGCGGCTACCGCGCCGGCTGGATGGTCGTCTCGGGCGAGAAGCGCCACGCGCTCGACTACATCGAGGGGCTGAACATGCTCGCCTCGATGCGCCTGTGCTCGAACACGCCCGGGCAGCTCGCGATCCAGACCGCGCTCGGCGGCTACCAGAGCATCGACGACCTCGTCGCTCCCGGCGGCCGGCTGGCGCGCCAGCGCGACCTCGCCTACGAGCTGCTGACCGCGATCCCCGGCGTGTCCTGCGTCAAGCCGAAGGCGGCGCTCTACATGTTCCCGCGCCTCGATCCGGCGATCTATCCGATCGAGGACGACCAGCAGTTCGCGTACGAGCTCCTCGCCGAGCAGAAGGTGCTCATCGTGCAGGGGACCGGCTTCAACTGGCCGACGCCCGATCACTTTCGCGTCGTCTTCCTGCCCAACACCGACGACCTGCGCGAGGCGATGGGACGGATCGCGACGTTCCTCGCGCACTACCGCTCGCGCCGCGCGCAGCCGAGCCCACGGGCGCTCGTCGCCGTGAAATGAAGCCGTTCCAGGTTGGCCTGCTCGGCGCCGGCACCGTGGGCGGCGGCACGTTCGCCGTCCTGCAGCGCAACCAGGAGGAGATCCGCCGCCGCGCCGGCCGCGAGATCCGCATCACCCGCGTCGCCGACGTCGACCTCGCTCGCGCGCGCTCGGTGGTCGCCGACGCCGCCGAGGTGACGAGCGACGCGCGCGAGCTGATCCAGGACCCCGAGATCGACGCCGTGATCGAGCTGATCGGCGGAACGACGATCGCGAAGACGCTCGTTCTCGAGGCGATCGAGGCCGGCAAGCACGTCGTCACCGCGAACAAGGCGCTGCTCGCGGTGCACGGCACCGAGATCTTCGCGGCCGCGCGCGAGAACGGCGTCGTCGTCGCGTTCGAAGGCGCGGTCGCCGGCGGCATCCCGATCATCAAGGCGCTGCGCGAAGGGCTGACCGCGAACCGGATCGAGTGGATCGCCGGGATCATCAACGGCACGACCAACTTCATCCTCTCCGAGATGCGCGAGAAGCGGATCGACTTCGCCGCCGCGCTCGCCGACGCGCAGCGGCTCGGCTACGCCGAGGCCGACCCGAGCTTCGACGTCGGCGGCGTCGACGCCGCGCACAAGGCGACGATCGTGAGCGCGATCGCGTTCGGCGTGCCGGTCCAGTTCGCGAAGGCGTACGTCGAAGGCATCGCCGAGCTGCAGGCGGCCGACATCGCGTACGCCGAGCAGCTCGGCTACCGGATCAAGCTGCTCGCCATCACGAAGCGCCGCGCGGGTGGCATCGAGCTGCGCGTCCATCCGACGCTGGTGCCGTCGAAGCGCCTGATCGCCAACGTCGAAGGCGCGATGAACGCCGTGATGGTCGAGGGCGACGCGGTCGGGACGACGCTCTACTACGGCAAGGGCGCCGGAGCCGAGCCGACGGCGTCGGCGGTGATCGCCGACCTCGTCGACATCGCGCGGCTCGCGACCGCCGACCCCGACCACCGCGTTCCCCACCTCGCGTTCCAGCCGGCCGCCGTGCAGGACCTCGGCGTGCTGCCGATCGACGAGGTCGTGACCGCGTTCTACCTGCGCCTGCAGGTCGCCGACGAGACCGGCGTGCTCGCGCGCATCACGGGGATCCTCGCCGAGCACGGCATCTCGATCGACGCGCTGCTGCAGCGGCCGAGCGCCGCCGGCGAAGCGCGCACCGACGTCATCATCCTGACGCATGACACCGTCGAGGGCCGGATGACGGCGGCGATCGCGAAGATGCAGGCGCTGCCGACGACGCTCGCGAAGATCGTCCGCATCCGCAAAGAAGACTTGGCGTGAACTACCTGAGCACGCGCGGCGACGCGCGGCGGCGCGGCTTCGCCGAGATCCTGCTCGAGGGGCTCGCAGCCGACGGCGGGCTCTACGTTCCCGAGCGCTATCCGACGGTCGATGCGCCAACGCTCGCGCGCTGGCGGAAGCTCTCTTACCAGGAGCTCGCGTTCGCGGTGATGTCGCCGTTCGTCGGCGACATCGGCGCCGACGACCTGAAGGCGCTGATCGCACGCAGCTACCGCGCCGACGTCTTCGGCGACGCGCGCATCACTCCGCTCAGGCCGCTCGAGCCCGGCGTCTTCGTCCTCGGGCTCTCGAACGGGCCGACGCTCGCGTTCAAGGACATCGCGATGCAGTTCCTCGGCAACGCGTTCGAGCACGAGCTCGCGCGCCGCGCCCGCACGCTCAACGTCCTCGGCGCGACATCGGGCGACACCGGCAGCGCCGCCGAATACGCGCTGCGCGGCAAGCGCGGCGTTCGCGTCTTCATGCTTTCGCCCAAGGGCCGGATGAGCCCGTTCCAGCAGGCGCAGATGTTCAGCCTGCTCGACGAGAACATCCACAACGTCGCCGTCGAAGGCGTCTTCGACGACTGCCAGGACCTCGTCAAGGCGGTCTCGGCCGACCTCGCGTTCAAGGAGCGGCACGCGATCGGCACCGTCAACTCGATCAACTGGGCGCGGCTGCTGGCGCAGGTCGTCTACTACTTCGCCGGCTACTTCCAGGCGACGGCAAGCGACGGCGAGGCGGTCGACTTCGCGGTGCCGACCGGAAACTTCGGCAACATCTGCGCCGGCCACGTCGCGCGATCGATGGGGTTGCCGATCCGGCGGCTCGTCCTCGCGACCAACGAGAACGACGTGCTCGACGAGTTCTTCCGCACCGGCACGTACCGTGTGCGTGCCGCCTCCGAGACGCACGAGACGTCGAGCCCGTCAATGGACATCTCCAAGGCGTCGAACTTCGAGCGCTTCGTCTTCGACGCGCTCGGCCGCGACGCCGCGCGCACGCGCGCGCTCTTCGCCGAGGTCGAGACGCGGCGCGCATTCACGCTGACTGCGGCCGAGCGCGAGCGCATCGCCGCGTTCGGCTTCGTCAGCGGTCGCAGCACCGGCGCCGACCGGCTCGCGGTGATCCGCGACGTCCACGCGCGCACCGGCGAGGTGATCGATCCGCACACCGCCGACGCGCTCAAGGTCGCGCGCGAGCGGCGCGAGCCGGCGACGCCGATGATCGTGCTCGAGACCGCGCTCGCGGCGAAGTTCAACGCGACGATCCGCGCGGCGATCGGCAGCGAAGCGCCGCGGCCGGCGCGGCTCGCCGGGCTCGAAGCGCTGCCGCAGCGCGTCGTGGACATGCCGGCCGACGTCGAGCGGCTGAAGGCCTTCATCGCCGACAATGACCGGCGATGAGCACCGCCAGCGCTTCGCCCAAGCCGCAGCTGCTCGGCCTCGACGAGGCGATCGAGCGGATCCTCGCGCGCGTCGCAGCGCCCGACGTCGCCCGCAGCGAGACGGTCTCGACGTTCGCTGCGCGCGGCCGCTTCCTCGCCGAGGACGTGCGCTCGCAGATCGACGTCCCGCCCGCCGACAACAGCGCGATGGACGGCTACGCGCTGCGCGCGGCCGACGTCGCCAAGGCCGGCACCGTGCTGCCGGTGAGCCAGCGGATCGTCGCCGGCAGCATCGGCTCGCCGCTCGCCGCCGGAACCGCGGCGCGCATCTTCACCGGCGCACAGATTCCCGCCGGCGCCGACGCCGTCGTGATGCAGGAGCAGTGCACCGCGCTCGACGGCAGCGTCCGCGTCGACGCGACGGTGCGCGCCGGCGACTCGATCCGCCGCCGCGGCGAGGACGTCGAGCGCGGCGCCCGCGTCCTCGCGGCGGGGCTTCGCCTGACGCCGCAGGCGGTCGGCATGGCCGCTTCGGTCGGCGCGGCGACGCTGCGCGTCGCGCGCCAGCCGCGCGTCGCGCTGTTCTCGACCGGCGACGAGCTCGCGATGCCCGGCGAGACGCTGAAGCGGGGCGCGATCTACAACTCGAACCGCTTCACGCTGCGCGCGCTCGTCGAGGCGATGGGCGGGGTCCACGACGACCTCGGCATCGTCCCCGACCGGCTCGACGCGACGCGCGATGCGCTCGAGCGCGCCGCCGAGGCGAGCGACCTCATCGTCACCTGCGGCGGCATGTCGGTCGGCGAGGAGGACCACCTGCGCGCCGCCGTGGAGAAGGAAGGCCGGATCGACCTCTGGCAGATCGCGATGAAGCCCGGCAAGCCGCTCGCGTTCGGCGAGGTCTTCCGCAGCGACGGCACGTCGGCGTGGTTCGTCGGCCTGCCCGGCAATCCGGTGTCGGCGTTCGTCACCTTCCTCGTCGCCGCGCGGCCGGTGCTGTTGCGCCTGCAGGGCGCGAGCGCGCTCGCGCCGAAGCCGATCGCGATGCGCGCCGACTTCGCGTGGCCGAAGCCCGACAAGCGGCGCGAGTTCCTGCGCGCCCACCGCAACGACCGCGGCGGGCTCGACCTCTTCGGCCACCAGGGATCGGCGGTGCTGACGTCGACGATCTGGGCCGACGGGCTCGTCGACAACCCCGGCGGGCAGGCGATCGCGCCCGGCGACACGGTGCGCTACCTGCCGCTCGCGGAGCTGCTCGGATGAAGGTCGAGGTCCGCTACTTCGCCGCCGTCCGCGAGGCGCTCGGCAGCGGCGAGCGCGTCGAGGTCGGCGCCGGCGCGACGATCGCGACGCTGCGCGACGCGCTCGCGCGCCGCAGCGGCCGCCACGGCGAAGCGCTCGGCCGCGAACGCGTCCTGCGCAGCGCGAGGAACCGCGTCCTCTGCGCCGAGGACACCGCGCTCGCCGACGGCGACGAGGTCGGCTTCTTCCCGCCGCTGACGGGAGGATGACGGTGGCCGCGCGCGTCGAGATCCGCGAAGGCGACTTCGATCTCGCCGCCGAAGTCGCGGCGCTGCGCCAAGGCGACGGCGGCGTCGGCGCGGTCGTCGCGTTCGTCGGCACGGTGCGCGACCGCAACGACGGCGCCGCCGTCGCGTCGCTCGAGCTCGAGCACTATCCGGGGATGACCGAAGCGGCGATCGAGGCGATGGTCGACGAGGCGACGCGCCGCTTCGAGATCCGTGCTGCGCGCGTCGTCCACCGCGTCGGCCTCCTGGCGCCGATGGCGCAGATCGTCCTCGTCGCGGTCACTGCGGCGCACCGCGGCCAGGCGTTCCAGGCGTGCGAGTTCCTGATGGACTACCTGAAGACGCAGGCGCCGTTCTGGAAGAAGGAAGCGGGTCCCGACGGCGTTCGCTGGGTCGACGCCCGCGTCGCCGACGACGCCGCGCTCGAGCGCTGGGGAATCGCCGCCGGCAACGCGGCGCTCCCGGGCGGTCGCTGAGCATGCCCTGGCTCGAGATCGGCGCCGTCTCGCTGGGAGCGGTCGTCGGCTCGCTCCTGCGCTGGGGCGCCGGGCTCTGGCTGAACGCGCGCTGGGCGGGGTTTCCGCTCGGCACGCTCTTCGTCAACTGCGTCGGCGGCCTGGTGATCGGCGCGGTCTTCTTCTGGCTCGAGCACTCCCCGAGCGAGCTGCTGCGGCTTCTCCTCGTCACCGGGCTGCTCGGCGGCTTCACGACGTTCTCGGCGTTCTCGGTCGAGTCGCTGATCCTCCTGCAACGCGGCGAGCTGCTCCTCGCGCTCGGCCACACGCTCGCCCACGTCGTCGGCGCGCTGACGTGCGCGGCGGTCGGCTTTCGCCTCGCCCAGCTGGTGCTGATGCGATGACTCCGCGGGCCGGCGCCGCGTCCCGGCAGGCCCGATCCGC
>DASSRF010000222.1:0-2377 GCA_035701945.1 Caldimonas sp.
GGATCGCCGAGAACCCGCCCGGTCGCGGCGCCGGCTGGGAGCCGTATCCGCTCTCGCTGCGGATCGTGCGCTGGATCCAGTGGCTCGTCGCCGGCCACGCCGCGCCGCCTGCGATGGTCGAGAGCCTCGCGGTGCAGGCGCGCTGGCTCGCGCGGCGGCTCGAGACGCACCTGCTCGGCAACCACCTGTTCGCGAACGCGAAGGCGCTCGTCTTCGCGGGCCTCTTCTTCGCCGGCGACGAGGCGGCAGCGTGGCGCCTCACCGGCCAGGAGATCCTGCTGCGCGAGCTGCCCGAGCAGATCCTCGCCGACGGCGGCCAGTTCGAGCGCAGCCCCATGTACCACGCGCTCGCGCTCGAGGACGTCCTCGACCTGCTCGATGCGATCGCGGCGTTCGCCGCCCATGACGCCGAAGTCGAGTCGCTGCGCAGCGCGCTCGCCGCGCGGGTGCCGGCGATGCTGCGCTGGCTCGCCGCGATGACGCATCCCGACGGTACGCTCGGCCGCTTCAACGACTGCGCCGACGGCATCGCGCCGGCGAACGCCGAGCTGTTTCGCTTCGCCGGCGAGCTCGGCCTCGCCGCCGCGGCCGCCGGCACGGACGAGCGCGGCGTCGTCGCGCTTGCCGAATCGGGCTACGTCCGCGTCGAGCGCGACGGCGCGACCGCGCTGCTCGACGTCGCGCCGATCGGCCCCGACTACCTGCCCGGCCACGCCCACGCCGACACGCTCTCGTTCGAGCTCTCGCTCGGCGCGCGCAAAGTCGTCGTCAACGGCGGCACGTCGCGCTACGGCGAGGGCGCCGAGCGCCAGCACGAGCGCGCGACGGCGGCGCACAGCACGGTCGAGGTCGAAGGGCAAAGCTCGTCCGAGGTCTGGGCCGGCTTTCGCGTCGGCCGTCGCGCCCGCACCGAGACGCCGCACATCGCGCTCGGCGGCGGCGGCGCAATCTCGGTCTCGTGCGCGCACGACGGCTACGCGCACCTCCCCGGACACCCGATCCACCGCCGCCGCTGGAGCTTCGACGACGCGACGCTCACCGTCGACGACACCGTCTCGAATCCGTCGTCGACAGCACTTGCGCGGTTCCACCTCGCGCCCGGGCTGACGCTGCAGGCGAGCGGGCCGCGACGCTGGCTCGTCGAGGAAGGCGACGCAACGCTCGCCGTCGTCGAGGTCGTCGCCGGCGACGCGCACGTCGAGCCGTCGGGGCACTCGCCGCGCTTCGGCGTCGTCGAGCCGACCGTCTGCCTCGCCGTCGCGCTCGCCGACGGCCGCGCGCTCACGCGCTGGACGTGGGAGCGCTGAGGCGGCGGTGCACATCCTCTTTCTCACCGACAACTTTCCGCCCGAGGCGAACGCGCCGGCGAGCCGGACGCACGAGCACTGCAAATTGTGGGTCGAGGCCGGGCACCGGGTCACGGTCGTCACGTGCGCGCCGAACTTCCCGAAGGGCGAGGTCTTCGCCGGCTACCGCAACGCGTGGCGGCACGAGCAGACGGTCGATGGCATCCGCGTCGTCCGCGTCTGGTCGTACATCACCGCGAACGAGGGCTTCGCACGCCGCATCCTCGACTACCTGAGCTTCATGGCGACGGCGTCGCTTGCAGGGCCGTTCGTGCGCGACGTCGACGTCGTCGTCGGCACCTCGCCGCAGTTCTTCACCGCGTGCGCTGCGTGCTTCGTCGGCGCGGTCAAGCGCACGCCGTGGGTGTTCGAGCTGCGCGACCTCTGGCCCGAGTCGATCCGCGCGGTCGGCGCGATGCGCGACTCGTGGCTGCTGCGCGCGCTCGAGCGCGTCGAGCTCTTCCTCTACCGCAGCGCCGCGCTCGTCGTCTCGGTGACGCATTCGTTTCGCGACAACCTGGCGTCGCGCGGCATCGACGCGGCCAAGGTCGCCGTCGTCACCAACGGCGTCGACATCGCGCGCTTCTCGCCGCGGCCGAAGGACGAGGTGCTCGTCCGCTCGCTCGGCCTCGAAGGCAAGTTCGTCGCCGGCTACGTCGGCACGCACGGGATGGCGCACGCGCTCGAGACGCTGCTCGACGCCGCCGTGCTGCTGCGCGACGCGCCCGACGTCCGCATCCTGCTGCTCGGCGACGGCGCCCGCAAGGACGCGCTCGTCGCCCGCGCGCGCGAGCTCGGCGTCGACGGCAACGTGCTGTTCGTCGACTCGGTGCCGAAGAGCGAGGTCGCGCGCTACTGGTCGCTGCTCGACGTCTCGATCATCCACCTGCGCCGGACGCCGCTCTTCGAGACGGTGATCCCGTCGAAGCTCTTCGAGTGCATGGGGATGGGCATCCCGGTGCTGCACGGCGTCGCCGGCGAGTCGGCGGCGATCGTCGAGCGCGAGGGCGCCGGCTGGGTGTTCGAGGCCG
>DASSRF010000223.1:0-4726 GCA_035701945.1 Caldimonas sp.
CTTGTAGCGCGCGACCGCGTCGCGGCTGTCGCCATGCCGCACCGGATTGATCATGTCGAGCAGCTGCCACGCGCGCTCGCGCTCGTCGAGCGCTGCGAACGCCATCGCCGCCCAGATCGCGCCGTGCGTGTACTGGCCGCCGTTCTCGCGCACGCCGGGAACGTAGCCGGCGATGTAGCCGGGGTTCGGGCCGCGCTGGTCGAACGGCGGATCGAGCAGCGCGACGAGGCGCGCCTCGGGCCGGACGAGCTTGTCGTGCAGCGACGCCATCGCCTGCCGTGCGCGCGCCGGATCGGCGACGCCCGACAGCACCGACCAGCTCTGCGCGATCGAGTCGATCCTGCACTCGGCGCTGCGCGCCGAGCCGAGCGGCGCGCCGTCGTCGAAGTAGGCGCGCCGGTACCACGCGCCGTCCCAGCCGTAGCGCTCGAGGTTGCTGCGCAGCCTGGCGCGCTCGCTGGCACAGCGAGCCGCGGTGGCGTCGTCGCCGTGGCGCGCCGCGAGCGCGCCGAAGCGCTCGAGGACCTCGGCGAGGAAGAAGCCGAGCCACACGCTCTCGCCGCGGCCGTCGTGGCCGACCAGGTTCATGCCGTCGTTCCAGTCGCCGCTGCCCATCAGCGGCAGGCCGTGGACG
Source organism: Caldimonas sp. (assembly GCA_035701945.1). Lineage (GTDB taxonomy): Bacteria > Pseudomonadota > Gammaproteobacteria > Burkholderiales > Burkholderiaceae_C > Schlegelella_A. The sequence goes on from DASSRF010000223.1 coordinate 635, forward strand.
CCGAAGCGCAAGCCGTGCGTGAGCGCGCGCAGCGCGTGCTCGTAGAGCGTCGACGACTCGCTCGAGTGCCCGGGCAGGTCGTAGTACGACTCGTCGTGCGGCGGCACCGGACGGCCCTGCAGGTACGGTGCCGTGACCGCGAGGACGTCGACGTCGCCGGTCGACTCGACGTAGCGCGCGAGCGCGAGCGGCAGCCAGAGGTAGTCGTCGGAGATGTGCGTGCGCACGCCGCGCCCCTGCGGCGGATGCCACCAGTGCTGGACGTCGCCCTCGGGGAACTGCCGGCTCGCGCACAGCAGCAGCTGCTCGCGCAGCATCTCTGGCCGCGCGTGGACGAGCGCCATCGCGTCCTGCAGCTGGTCGCGGAAGCCGAACGCGCCGCCCGACTGGTAGAAGCCGCTGCGCGCCCAGATCCGGCATGCGATCGTCTGGTAGAGCAGCCAGCCGTTGACGAGGACGTCGAGCGACGGGTCGGGAGTCTTGACCTGGACGGTGCCGAGCGTCTTCGTCCAGTGCGCATGCACCTCCTCGAGCGCGCGCTGCGCCGCGGTCGCGCCGCGAAACGTCTGCACGAGCTCGTCGGCCTCGTCGACGCTCCTGCCCATGCCGAGGCGAAAGACGACCTGCGTCGAATCGCCGTCGACGAGCGTGAGCGGAACCTGGAGTGCAGCGCACGGGTCGAGCGCTGCGCCGGCGCGTCCCGACAGGCGCGTCCGGCCGAGCGCCGCGGGGCTGCGCAGCGATCCGTTCCGGCCGATGAACTCGGCGCGGTCGCAGGTGAAGCTGCTGCCCGAAAGCGTCGCGCCGTCGACCTGGAAGAAGCCGATCCATTCTCCGTAGTCGTTGCTGTACGGATTGCGCGCGTAGACCGCGCCGGTTTCGGTCTGGACCTTGGTGACGATGTGCGGCGCCGACTTCGCACGCAGGTCGCCGAGCACCCACTCGACGTAGCCCGTGACGCTGAGCTTGCGGCTGCGGCCCGACTCGTTGGTGATCCGCAGCACCGAGAACTTCACCGCCGCGTCGAGCGCGACGAACACCTCGAGCTCGCTGCGGATGCCGTGCGCGGTGTGCTCGAAGATCGTGCTGCCGAAGCCGTGGCGCGCGACGTACGGCTCGGCCGAGTCGGCGTACGACGGCGCCGGCAGCGACGTCGGCGACCAGAACTGGCCGGTCTCTTCGTCGCGCAGGAAGAATGCCTCGCCCGACGCGTCGCCGATCGGGTCGTTGTGCCACGGCGTGAGGCGCAGCTCGTGCGCGTTCTCGCACCACGTGTAGCTGCTGCCCGCCTCGGAGACGATGAATCCGAAGCGCGGATTGGCGACGACGTTGATCCACGGCGCCGGCGGCCGCTCGCCTGCCGCCGGCGCGACGACGTACTCGCGACCGTCGGCGGAAAAGCCGCCGATGCCGTTGTCGAGCAGCAGGCGCCGGCCGCCGCCGCGGCGAAGCGTCGCTGCGAGCACGTCGTCGTCCTCGCGCGCGCTGCGCGGCGCCGGCGCGGTGCGCGGGCGCGGCTCGGCGCTTCGCGTCGCGGCGAGCGCAGGCGGCCGGCGCTCGCGCAGCGGCCGCCGCTGCACCTGCTCGGCGAGCGTGCCGCGGGTGTCGCTGAAGACCGCGCGCGCGACCGCCTGCATCAGCGTGCGGTCCTCGGGCGCGATCTGCTCGACGTGGCGGACGAAGATGCCGCCCGGCCGGTCGATGAACTGGGCGCCGGCGCTGCCGACGATGAGACCCATGATCTGCTCGTGCAGGCGCTGCCGGTAGACGTCGCGCTCCTCGTTCCAGACGACGAGGTCGACCGCGAGCCCCTTCAGCCGCCACCACGCGTGCGCCTGCACGAGCTGGCGGACGAGCTCGATGTTGTCGGCGCTGCCGATCTGCAGCAGCACGATCGGCAGGTCGCCCGAGATCGCGTAGCCCCAGAGCCCCGACTGCGGGTGGCGGTTCCTCATCATCACGCCCGGATCGGCGCGCAGCCCCGCCTGCGCGTGCAGGATCGCGCCGGCCAGGCGCGCGTAGAGCTGGGCGTCGGCCTCGCTCGCGTTGAGCTGGCGCAGGACGACGTGGGCGTGCGTCCACGCGAGCTCGAAGACGCGGTCGGCGAGGCGACGGTCCTGGTACTTGCTCGCCATCGCGACGCAGGCGTCGCGCGTGTCGGCCATGCCGACGACGACGTCGACGGTGACCGTCTGGTCGGGCTCGATCGTCAGCACGCAGCGGCTCGCGGCGATCGGGTCGAGCACCGAGCCGACCGTGTTCGAGAGCGGCGCCGGCGGATCGACGAGCGCCTGCGGCAGCTCGACGCTGCGGCCGCGGCCGAGGAAGCGCGCGCGGTCGGTCTCGTGCGAGATCGCGCTCGCGCGCATCTCGCCGCTGCCGCCGCGCGCGCCGTGGATCGCCATCAGCTGGAACAGCCAAGGCGTCACCTCCTCGGGCGCGCGGCGCCTGCGCGTCGCCAGGATCGCCGCCGGCCGCTCGAGGATCTCGGTCTGCACGAACAGCTTGCTGAACGCCGGATGGAGCGCGTCGGCGATCGCCGGCGCGAGGACGATCTCGCCGTACGTCGTCACCTCGATCGTGCGCAGCGAGCGGCTGCCGTTCGTGATGCGGAGCCTCCGCAGCTCGATGTCGTCCTCGGGCGAGACGACGATCTCGGTGTGGGTGTCGATGCCTTCGTCGCGCCGCCTGAACTCGGCGCGGCCCTCGGAGAAGATCGCCTCGAAGCGGCCGGCGCGCTTCTTCGTCGGCTGGTGCGCGCTCGACCAGACGGCGCCGCTGGCGACGTCGCGCAGGTAGCAGAAGCTGCCCATGTCGTCGACGGTGCCGTCCTCGCGCCAGCGCGTCACGGCGAGGTCCTTCCAGCGGCTGTAGCCGCCGCCGGCGTCGCTCACCATCACGTGATAGCGGCCGTTCGAGAGCAGCTGCACCTCGGGAGTCGGCGCGTCGAGGTCGGTGACGACGCGCACCGAGGGCTGCTCGCCTTCGACGGCGGCGCGGCGGCCGGCGCGCTCGTCGATGTCGGGCTGGAAGACGGTGACGCGCGGCACCCGCTCCTGCAGCAGCAGCAGCGTCGCCTGCAGCCGCGGATCGGCCTCGAACCAGCGCTGCAGCGGCTTGTCGAGCAGGAGGTTGGCGATCGCGAGCAGGCCCATGCCCTGGTGGTGCGCCATGTACGAGCGCACGATCGCGCTCGCCTGGCCGCGCGGCAGCCGCGACGGCGTGTAGTCGACCGCTTCGTAGAAGCCGTAGCGGCCGAAGGCGCCCTCGGCGACCAGCCGCTGCAGGTTCGTGCACGCGGCGTCGGGCGCGACCATCAGCGCCATCATCGACGCGTACGGCGCGACGACGAGGTCCTCGGCGAGGCCGCGCTTGAGGCCGAGGCCGGGGACGCCGAAGGCGCGGTACTGGTAGTTGAGCGCGGTGTCGGTCGCGTTGTAGCCCGACTCGGAGACACCCCACGGCACGTCGCGCTGCTCGCCGTACTCGATCTGCCGCCGCACCGCGCCGCGGCACGTCTGGTCGAGCAGCGTGTGCGGATAGCTCGGCATCAGGAGCATCGGCATCAGGTACTCGAACATCGAGCCGCTCCACGAGAGCAGCACCGGCTCGCCGGCGGCCGACGTCAGGAGGCGCCCGAGCGCGAACCAGCTCTCCTGGGCGATCCGCCCCTGCGCGATGCAGACGAAGACGCCGAGCCGCGCTTCGGACGCGAGCAGGTCGTAGTGACCGGCGTCGGCGCGGCGCTCGTCGACGTTGTAGCCGATCGTCATCAGGTGGCGCGACTCGTCGTAGAGGAAGCTGTGGTCCATCTCGGCGAACGCGGCGGCGCGATCGGCGAGGTCTTCGAGCGTCGTCAGCGCGCGCATCGCTTCGCCCGCACCGGCACCGGCGCTGGCGCGGCCGGCGAGCGCGCGCAGCGTCGGCGGCGGCGCTGCGGCGAGCTCGCTGCCCTCGGGGATCAGCGCGTCGATCTCGTCGAGCGCATCGCCGATGTCGCGCAGCAGCGCGTCGGCCCAGAAGCCGGCGTCGTCGGCGTCGTCGCGCTCGCTGTCCGAGCCGAGGAGATCGGTTTCGGCTGCCGTTGCCGGC
>DASSRF010000224.1:0-6475 GCA_035701945.1 Caldimonas sp.
GCGAAGCCGATGTTGGTCGGCGACGTGCGGTGGGCGACGCGCGCGACCGGATGCTCCTGCATGTTGTCGGGCGGCAGATGGTTGTCGGGGGCGCCGACGTGGGCGTCGAAGAAGGCCCACGTGCGGCGCGCGAGGCGGCGCAGGAACACGGACTGCTCGTCGTCGAGCACGTGCAGGCGATCGACGATCGGGCGGTCGATCCACCAGACGAGGAGCGGCGCCGTCAGCCAGAGCAGCAGCACCGGCAGCGCGACCGGCAGCACCTCGGGCCTGGAGAGCGCGAGCGCGACGCCGGTCGCGGTCGCGAGCAGCGGGCCGACCGCCATCGTGCGCACGGTGTGCAGCAGGTCGGCGACGGTGCCCGGCGGCGCTTCGACGCGGACCTCGGCCGACGGCCGCCACTCGAGCAGCCGGCGCCGCGAGATCGCGACGCGCCAGAGCGTTCGCGCGATCGCGTCGAGGTTGGTCGCCGCCTCGTGCGGCAGGCACGCGAGCGACTGCGTGACCTGCACGAGCAGGTTCTGCACCTGTCGCGTCGTCGATGTCGCGGCGGTCGGCTCGGCGCCGCTCGCGGGCTCGAGCGGCTTCAGCAGCGTACCGACGACGAGCGCCGCGAAGGGCACCGCGCCGACGATGGCGATGACGACGAGCAGCCACGTCGGCGACGGCGGCAGCACGGCCCACGATGCGACGAGCGTCGCGACCATCGCCGCCGGGACGAGGCTGCGGCGCAGGTTGTCGAGGATCTTGGCGCGCGACAGCATCGACAGCGGATTGCGTGGCGCTCCCGGCAGCGTGTGGACGCGGCGGCGCAGCCAGCCGAGCAGCTGCCAGTCGCCGCGCACCCAGCGGTGGCGCCGCGCGACGTCGACGCTGTAGCGCGTCGGCGATTCCTCGAGCAGCTGGACGTCGCTGAGCAGCCCCGAGCGCGCGTGGCAGCCTTCGATCAGGTCGTGGCTGAGGATCCGGTTCTCGGGCAGGCGGTCGCGCAGCGAGCGCTCGAACGCGTCGACGTCGTAGATGCCCTTGCCGATGAACGAGCCTTCTTCGAAGAGGTCCTGGTAGACGTCGGAGACGGCGCGCGTGTACGGGTCGATGCCGGGCTCGCCGCCGTAGAGCCGCGCGTAGCCCGAGCGGTTCGTGCTCGGCAGGCTCAGCCCCACGCGCGGCTGCAGGATGCCGTAGCCGCTGGTGACGATGTCCTTCTGCACGCCCTTGCCGAAGCGCGGCCGGTGCAGCGGATGCGCCATCGTCGCGATGATCTTCGCAGCGGCGTCGCGCGGCAGCTGCGTGTCGCTGTCGAGGGTGATGACGTAGCGCACCGAGCGCAGCACGTCGGTGCGGCCGACGATGCGCGAGAAGCGCACGCCGATCTGCGCCGCCTGCGGCTCGCGCAGCAGCGCATTGAGGTCGCCGAGCTTGCCGCGCTTTCGCTCGTAGCCCATCCAGACGCGCTCGCGCGCGTTCCAGCGGCGCGGCCGATGGAACAGGAAGAACGTGTCGGCGTCGGCGCCGGCGGCGTACTTCTCGTTCAGCGCCGCGATCCGCGCCGCCGCGAACTCGACCAGGGCATCGTCGCCGGCGACGTGCTCGTCGCCGGCGTCGTGGAAGTCGGTGAGCAGGCCGTAGTGCAGGCGGCGGTCGCGGTTGGCGAGGAAGCGCACCTCGAGCGCATCGACGAGCGCCTCGATCGCCTCGGTGCTGCCGAGCATCGTCGGCACGACGACGAGCGTGCGCGACTCGGGCGCGATGCCGCGCGAGTAGTCCATCCGCGGCAGCGTCTGCGGCTGCACGAACAGCGTCGCCAGCCAGTTGACGGTCGCGACCGCGAGCTGGCTGACGGCGACGAAGAGAACGAGCGCGAACAGCGCTTCGCCCCACCACGTCCAGCGCACCTCGCCGTGGATGTCGAGCAGGAGGCGGACGACGAGCACGAGCGTCAGCGCGCCGATGCTGCCGGCATAGAGCGGCAGCGCCCAGCGGCGCGCGCGCCGTGCGACGACGGTGCCGGTCGGCAGCCGTGCGCCGACCGCCCGCTCGAGCTGCGCGCGTCCGGCGCCGAGCAGCCAGTAGCCGACGTGGCGCTCGCGCGGATCGCCGGCCCCGCCCGCGTCTGCGCTCGCCGCGGCGGCCTCGGCGAGGGCGACGGCGTTGCGCGCGACGTCGGTCTCCGAGGTCGGGCCGAGCGCGGCGATCTCCTCGATCGCGTGGCGATAGCGGTCGCGGGTGTGGAAGTCCATCGCCGCGTAGACGTCGCCCGGGTCGTGGCGCAACGTCTGCTCGACGCTGCTCAGCGACTCGACGAACTCGGGCCAGTTCATCGCGCCGAGCAGGCGCAGGCTGTTGATGCTGTTGCTGACCGAGACCTGGTTGGCGGCCTGCTGGCGCGCCTCGAGCTGGACGTGCTGCTCGATCGACTCGCCGTTCTCGGCGAGGCGCTGCTCGAGCCACTGCAGCGCCAGCATCAGCGCGGTGCCGCGCCCCTGCAGGCGGCGCGCGAACTCGGCGACGAACGCGTTGGTGAGCGGCGGCGCCGAGCGCGCCATGTCGGCGATGACGAGGATCAGGTCGCTCGGCGAGCTCTCGGCGACCGCGACCATCGTGTCGGCCCACGCGCCGGCGGTGCCGCGCTCGACGTGCGCGACCTCGACGCGCGCCGCGATGCGGCGCAGGTTCTCGATCAGCGCGAGGCGCAGCATGATCGGGAACGCCCAGAGCTCGCCGAGCAGGAGCGGCTGCACCGACTGGTACGCGGCGATGAAGCGCGCCAGCGTGCCGCGGCCGATGCGGCCGTCGCCGTGCGCGATCGCCTGCAGCGCGAGGTCGTAGACGCGCGGCAGGCCGGCGCCGGCGCCGTTGGCGGCGGTGAGCGCCAGACGCGGCAGCTTCCTGCTGTAGCCGCGCGGCAGGTGGCGGCGTGCGGTGCGGACCTCTTCCTCGATCAGGTAGAAGTTGTCGAGCAGCCATTCGGCCGCGGGCGTGTAGCGGCGGTCGGCGTCGGCGGCGACGGCGAGCTGCTTGCCGACCGTGACGAGGACGCGCTCGTTGTCGGCGAGGCGCGCGAGCAGGCGATCGGGAAGCTGCGTGTCGCTGAGGACGTGCGTCTTCGCGAGCCGCTCGCCGTGCTCGGCGATCTGCTCGGCGCTGAACAGCTCGGCGCGCAGCGGCGGGTCCTCGACCGTGATCTCGCTCCCGGTCGGAACGATCCGCTGCCACCACGTCGGGCTCGAGCGGATCGTGATCGGCAGGTCGTTCGCAGGAGCGGGCATCGGCGTCGGCGGGTCGAGCCCGAAGGCTACCCGCAACCGAATGCCGCAGCACGCGGCGACGCGACTCGCTTCAGCGAGCACGCGCGGGCCTGAGCCCGAGCCAGACGACGGTCGCGACGACGAGGAGCGCACCGACGAGCTGCGAAGGCGCGATCTGCTGGCCGAGGATCGCCCACGCGAGGACGAGCGCGAACACCGGCTCGACGTTCATGATCGCCGCGTTGCCGACGACGCCGAGCCGCGGCAGCACGGTGAAGAGGATCGTGATGCCGGTGCCGTAGAGGAGGGTGAGCAGCGCGAGCCCCCACCAGCCGGCCGTCGCGGCGGGCAGCTGGAAGCCGCCGCGCGTCGCCACCGCGGCGAGCGCGAGGACGGCGACGATCGCCATCGTCGCCGTCGTGCGGACGCGGCCGTCGACCTTGCCGGCCTCGTGCTGCGTCAGCACGAGCGCGACGCCGAACGTCGCTGCCGCCGTGAGCGCGAACGCGACGCCCGCGCCGATCCGCTGCCACTGCAGAGCGGCCCCGATGCCGGCGGCGGCGCCGAGGACGTCGAGCGCGAGCGCGAGGCCGAGCAGCATCGGCGGCATCGCGACGAGGACGCGACGCTCGGCGCGGTGCGCGTAGAAGAGGCGCGCCCACAGCGCGGTCCAGAGCGGATAGGTGTTGAACGCGAGCAGCGCGAGCGCGACCGGCAAGCGCGCGACCGCCGAGTAGAGACACACGCTCTGCACCGCGACGATGGCGCCGATCGCGAGCAGGAAGCGGCGCTCGCGCGGCGCGAGCGCGACCGGGACGCGCTGGACAGCGACGAGCGTGCCGACGACGAGCGCGGTCACGAAGCTGCGCACCGCGACCGCGGTCGCGACGTCGACGCCGTGGTCGAACGCGACGCGCGCGGCGACGTGGTTCGCGCCCATGAGGAGCGCGATGCTGAGGAGCGTCGCGAACGCGGCGATCGAGAGGGCACGTGGCGCGGAGGTCATCCGCGATCATCGCCTGTTGTCATCCTGAGCGAAGCGAAGGATCTCGTTCTCGGCACACGGGATCGAAGACAACGCGGCACACGGGATCGGGACGACAGGGCGCCCTGTGGAGGAAATCGGCCACCCGCCGCCCGCGCCCGCGTGCGCTCCGAGCCGCTGCGCAACGGCTCGCTCTCTGATATATTAAGCCGAATGGCTAACCAATCAGCGCCACACCTCGACGGCGTCTTCGCCGCGCTCGCCGACCCGACCCGACGCGCGATCGTCGGGGCGCTCGGTCGCGGCCCGGCGTCGGTGTCGACGCTCGCGGCGCCGTTCGCGATGGCGCTGCCATCGTTCATGAAGCACCTCGCGGTGCTCGAGCGGAGCGGCGTCGTCCGCTCGACGAAATCCGGCCGCGTCCGCACGTGCGAGCTGCGGCCGAAGGCGCTCTCGCGCGCCGAGCGCTGGATCGCATCGCAACGTGCCGCCTGGGAGTCGCGCAGCGACCGCATGGCGGCGTTCGCCGAACGTCTTCACCAGGAGGACCTCGACCGTGGCCACCGCTGATTCGAACGACCTCGTCATCTCGCGTCTCGTGCGTGCGCCGCGCGCCAAGCTCTGGCGCGCCTGGACCGACCCGCAGCTGCTGAAGGAGTGGTGGTGCCCGAAGCCGTGGACGACCGAGGTGCGCGCGTTCGAGCTGCGTCCGGGCGGCGCGTTCCACACCTTCATGCGCGGCCCCGACGGCGGCAGCAGCGACAACCCGGGCTGCTTTCTCGAGATCGTGCCGCAGCAGAGGATCGTGATGACGACGATGCTCACCGGCGGCTGGCGTCCGGCGACGCCGTGGCTGGGCATGACGGCGGTGATCACGATGGCAGACGAGGGCGACGGCACGCGCTACGTCGCGACCGTCATGCACCCCGACCTGGCGACCAGGAACAGGCACGAGGAGATGGGCTTCTTCCAGGGCTGGAACACCTGCATCGACCAGCTCGAGGCGTTCGCGGGCGCGCTCGCCTGATCGCGCCGGCGCTGCGCTCGGCGCGGTGGTAGCGTTGGCCTTCGCAGTGCGAGGGCGAACGCCATGACGACGACGACGGTTCCGAACGACGGCCTGCAGCTCCGCTCGCTCGTCAAGGACAGCGGCGAGATCGAGCTCTCGCTGGTGCGCGTGCCGACGCCGCCGCCGCAGGCCGACGAGGTCGTCGTCCGGGTCGAGGCGACGCCGATCAATCCTTCCGACATCGGCCTCCTGTTCGGCGCCGCCGACCTCGCGACCGTCGCGGTGCGCGGCAGCGGCGCCGAGACCGTCGTCACCGCGCGCATCCCGCCGGCGGCGATGAAGGCGATGGCGGGCCGCGTCGGCCAGTCGCTCGCGGTTGGCAACGAAGGCGCCGGCACGGTCGTCGCCGCCGGCAGCGACGCTCAGGCGCAGGCGCTCGTCGGCCGCACGGTCGCCGTCCTCGGCGGCGCGATGTACTCGCAGTTCCGCACCGTCAAGGCCGAGCTCTGTCTGCCGTTGCCCGAAGGCACGACCGCCGCCGAAGGCGCGTCGGCGTTCGTCAATCCGCTCACCGCGCTCGGCATGACCGAGACGATGCGCCGCGAAGGCCACCGCGCGCTCGTCCACACCGCGGCGGCGTCGAACCTCGGCCAGATGCTCAACCGCGTCTGTCTCGCCGACGGCGTCGGCCTCGTCAACGTCGTCCGCCGCGAAGAGCACGTCGCGCTGCTGCGCGGGCAGGGCGCGCGCCACGTCGTCAGCACTTCGTCGGCTGCGTTCGCAGCCGAGCTCACCGACGCGATCGCAGCGACCGGCGCGACGATCGCGTTCGACGCGATCGGCGGCGGCCGCCTCGCCGGCCAGATCCTCGCCGCGATGGAGGCTGCGCTCGCGCGCAGCGCGGCCGAGTACAGCCGCTATGGAACGTCGACGCTGAAGCAGGTCTACCTCTACGGCAGCCTCGACACGGGCCCGACCGAGATCGTGCGCAGCTTCGGCATGGCGTGGGCGGTCGGCGGCTGGCTCGTCTTTCCGTTCCTGCAGCGGATCGGCAGCGACGCGGCGAATGCGCTCAAGGCGCGGGTCGCGCGCGAGCTGAAGACGACGTTCGCGAGCCACTACACGCGCACCGTGGGCCTCGCCGGCATGCTGGAACCGGAGGTGATGGCAGCGGCGCAGCGAAAGAGCACAGGCGAGAAATTCCTGGTCGATCCCCGCATCTGAGGGTCACGC
>DASSRF010000225.1:0-18973 GCA_035701945.1 Caldimonas sp.
CGAGGCCCTTCGCTCCGCTCAGCGTGACAGAGCTCGGGGTGACCGAGCTTTGCGCGTGATCGGCTTCGACATGGGCGGCACGTCGACCGACGTCAGCCACTACGCCGGCGAGTTCGAGCGCGCGTTCGAGACGCGCGTCGCCGGCGTTCGCGTGCGCGCGCCGATGATGGCGATCCACACCGTCGCCGCCGGCGGCGGCTCGATCCTCGCCTTCGACGGCGCGCGCTTTCGCGTCGGACCCGAGAGCGCGGGCGCGAACCCGGGGCCGGCGTGCTATCGGCGTGGCGGACCGTTGACGGTGACCGACGCGAACCTCGCGCTCGGCAAGATCCAGCCGGCGCACTTCCCGCGCGTCTTCGGCGCCAACGGCGACGAGCCGCTCGACGGCGACGTCGTCGCGACGAAGTTCGCCGCCCTCGCCGACGAGATCGCACGCGCGACCGGAACGCGGCTCGCTCCCGAGGCGGTCGCCGCCGGCTTCGTCGACATCGCGGTCGGCAGCATGGCCAACGCGATCAAGAAGATCTCGGTCGCGCGCGGCTACGACGTCACGCGCTACACGCTGCAGTGCTTCGGCGGCGCCGGCGGCCAGCACGCGTGCCTCGTCGCCGACGCGCTCGGCATGGAGCGCGTCTTCGTCCATCCGCTCGCCGGCGTCCTCTCGGCGTACGGGATGGGGCTCGCCGACCAGGCGGTGCTGCGCCAGGAGGCGATCGAGCTGCCGCTCGCCGAAGCCGGCGCGCACGCGACCGCCTCGGCGCGGCTCGACGCGCTCGCCGCTGCGGCCGCGGGCGAGCTCGAGCGCCAGGGCGTCGGTCGCGAGCGGATCGCCGTGCATCGCCGCGCCCACCTGCGCTACGAAGGCACCGACACCGCGCTCGTCGTCGCCTTCGCCGATGCGCGCGGCCTGCAGGACGCGTTCGAGGCGGCGTACCGCCAGCGCTTCTCGTTCCTGATGCCCGACCGGCGACTGATCGTCGAGGCGGTCTCGGTCGAGGCGGTCGGCCGGGGCGACGCCGCGCTCGAGCGGCCGCAGCCGCTGGTCGAAGGCAGCGCGCCGGTCGCGGCGACGGTGCGCATGTTTCTCGAGGGCCGCTGGCAGGACGCCGCGCTCGTCGAGCGGACGAGCGCGCGACCCGGGCACGCGATCGCCGGCCCGGCGATCGTCGTCGAGCGCAACGCGACGACCGTCGTCGAGCCCGGCTGGACCGCGCGCATCAGCGCGCTCGACCACCTCGTCCTCGAGCGGACGACGCCGCGGCCGGCGCGGCGCGCCGCGGGAACGACGGTCGACCCGGTGCTGCTCGAGGTCTTCAACAACCTCTTCATGAACATCGCCGAGCAGATGGGGCTGCAGCTGCAGAACACGGCGTACTCGGTCAACATCAAGGAGCGGCTCGACTTCTCGTGCGCGCTCTTCGACGGCGACGGCAACCTGATCGCGAATGCCCCGCACATGCCGGTCCACCTCGGCTCGATGAGCGAGTCGATCAAGACGGTGATCGCGAGGAACGCCGGCAAGATGAAGCCGGGCGACGTCTACGTCCTCAACGATCCTTACCACGGCGGCACGCACCTGCCCGACGTCACGGTGGTCACGCCGGTGTATCTCGGCGGCACCGGCGCGGCACCGACCTTCTACGTCGGGTCGCGAGGCCACCACGCCGACATCGGCGGCACGACGCCCGGCTCGATGCCGCCGTTCTCGACTCGGATCGAGGAGGAGGGCGTCGAGTTCGACAACGTCAAGCTGGTCGAGGACGGCCGCTTCCTCGAGGACGAGACGCGCGCTCGCCTCGAGAGCGGCCGCTGGCCGGCGCGCAACCCGGCGCAGAACATCGCCGACCTGAAGGCGCAGGTCGCGGCCAACGAGAAGGGCGCGCGCGAGCTCGCGCACATGGTCGACCAGTACGGGCTCGACGTCGTGCAGAGCTACATGCAGCACGTCCAGGACAACGCCGAGGAGTCGGTGCGCCGCGTCATCACGCGCTTGCGCGACGGCGCGTTCACGCTGCCGCTCGACAACGGCGCCAAGATCAGCGTCGCGATCCGCGTCGACGCCGCGTCGCGCTCGGCCGAGATCGACTTCACGGGAACGTCGCCGCAGCTCGAGAACAACTTCAACGCGCCGACGGCGGTCTCGATGGCGGCGGTGCTCTACGTCTTCCGCACGCTGGTCGACGACGAGATCCCGCTCAACGCGGGCTGCCTCAAGCCGATCGAGGTGATCATCCCCGAGGGCTCGATGCTCAACCCGCGACCGCCTGCCTCGGTCGTCGCCGGCAACGTCGAGACGTCGACGTGCATCACCAACGCGCTCTACGGCGCGCTCGGAGTGATGGCGTCGTCGCAGTGCACGATGAACAACTTCACCTTCGGCAACGCCCGCCACCAGTACTACGAGACGATCTCCGGCGGCTCCGGGGCCGGGCTCGTGTACGACGCCGAAGGCCGTGCGATCGGCGGCTTCGACGGCACGTCGGTCGTGCAGACGCACATGACGAACTCGCGCCTCACCGATCCCGAGGTGCTCGAGTTCCGCTTCCCGGTGCGGCTCGACAGCTACGAGATCCGCGCCGGCTCGGGCGGCGGCGGCCGCTGGCACGGCGGCGACGGCGGCGTCCGGCGCGTCCGCTTCCTCGAGCCGATGACGGCGTCGATCCTCTCGAACGGGCGCCACGCCGGCGCGTTCGGCGTCGCCGGCGGCTCGCCAGGCAAGCCCGGCGTCAACCGCGTCGAGCGCGCCGACGGCAACGTCGAGCCGCTCGACCACATCGCGAGCGTCGAGATGGCTCCCGGCGACGTCTTCGTCATCGAGACGCCCGGTGGCGGAGGCTGCGGCAAGGCCTAGTGGCGGAGCCGGGCGAGAGCAGCGACACTGCGCGAATGCAGCACCACCACCGCTCTCGTTCGTCGCAGCGCCGCGCCGTCGCGCCTGCCGTGTCGACCTTCGCGCTGTGCGCGCTCGCCGCGAGCGGGGGTGCGGTCGCCGCTGACGCCGCGCTGACGCCGTTCGGCGGCAGCGGCGGCGCGCCGCAGGCGCCGTGGAAGGTGATCGGGCTGCCGAACCAGAGCAAGCCGTTCACGCGCTTCTCGGTCGTCGAGGTCGACGGCAAGCGCGCGCTCAAGATCGAGGCCGACCTCTCGTACGGCAACCTCGTCCACCCCGTCAAGGACCTCGCCGCGCCGGCGCAGCTCAGCTGGCAGTGGCGGATCGAAAAGCCGATCGAGGCCGCCGACCTGCGCGAGAAGCGCGGCGACGACACCGCGGTCAAGGTCTGCGTCTTCTTCGACCTCCCGATGGACAACGTCCCGTTCGCCGACCGCCAGCTGCTGCGGCTCGCGCGCGGCAAGACGAGCGACCCGGTGCCGACCGCGACCGTCTGCTACGTCTGGGACAACAAGCTCGCCGCGGGGACGACGCTCGACAACGCGTTCACGCGGCGAATGCGCTACATCGTCCTGCAGTCGGGCACCGATCGCCTCAACAAGTGGGTCGCCGAGAAGCGCGACGTCGGCGCCGACTTCCTCAAGGTGTTCAGCGACGAGAGCAAGACCGTGCCGCCGATCGTCGGCATCGCGGTCGGCGCCGACTCGGACAACACGCAGTCGCACAGCGTCGCCTACGTGAGCGGCATCGCGCTCGAGTGAGCGCGCTCTGATGCGCTAGTCGCGCGGCCTGAAGTCGAGGTCCATGACCGGCGGCACCGTGCCGTCGACGTCCTTCGGCAGCACCTCGGTCTTGTCGATCGCGCGCAGGACGCTGTCGTCCCACGCCGCCGAGCCGCTGCTCTTCAGCAGCTGCTTGCCGACGATCGTGCCGTCGGGGGCGACGCGCACCCGCACGGTCGCCAGCGGATTGCCGTCGATCGAGGCGGTGAGCACGATGTTCGGCTTGATGCGCGCCTTGATGCGGCCGGCGTAGCCCGACGACGGACCTGCGGTCCGCGCCGCGTTGCCGCTCGCGAGCGGGTCGTCGCTGCTGCCGGCTTCCTTCATCATGCGCTTCAGGTTGGCCTCGCGGATCGCGGCCACGCGCGCCTCCTCCTTCCTCGCCTGCTCGGCGAGCTTCTTCTTCTCGGCCTCTTCGGCGAGCTTCTTCTTCTCCGCCTCTTCGGCGAGGCGCTGGCGCTCGGCTTCGAGCTTCTTCGCCTCCTCGCGCTTCTTCAGCTCGGCGGCCTTCTTCGCCGCCTCGGCGCGCTCGGCCTCTTCCTGCCGCGCCTTCTCGCGCGCGGCGCGCTCCTTCTCGATCGCGATCTGCGCGTCGGCGCGCGCCGGCGGCGGCGGCGCGGGCTGGACGACCGGCGGGGGTGGAGTCGGCCGCGGTTGCGGCTGCGGCTGCGGCCGGGGTGGCGGTGCCTCGACGCGCGGCGCCGCAGTCTGCGGCACCGCCGACCAGAGCTCGGCGACGACGCCTTCGGGCTCGCTCGACTTCCAGTGCACGCTCCAGGCGATCGCGACGATCAGCAGCACGTGCGCCGCGATCGCGAGCGCGAGCCCGCTTCGCATGCCGGGAAGCTTCTGCGGCGCGAAGATGTCGCGTTCGGCGGCTGCGGTCATGGCCAGTGGACGGATGCCGGTGATAACGCGCGAATCAGCCGCCGCGCTGACTCTTGACCGAAAGGCCGACGCGCTGGATGCCGGCGCGCTGCAGCGCGTCCATGACCTTGACGACCGACTCGTAGCGGACGTTGCGGTCGGCCGAGATGACGACTGGCGTCGTCTCGACGCCGTGCTGCGCGTCGCGGACGCGCGCGGCGACGTCGGCGACCGCGAGCGTCCCGCTCTCCTTGCCGTCGACGCGCAGGCGCAGCGCCTCGTCGGCGCCGACGACGAGCTCGACGACGTGCGGCTCGCTGCGCTGGCGGGCCTTGCCGACGCTCGGCAGGTCGACGACGCCGGCGGTGATCAGCGGCGCGGTGACCATGAAGATGATCAGCAGCACCAGCATGACGTCGATGAACGGCACCATGTTGATCTCGCTGATCGTTCGCCGGCGCGGGCCGCGATTGAGAACGGCAGGCATCGTCGCTCTCGTCAGCGCGTCACGGCGTTCGGCACCGGCGCCGGCGCCGGCATCGCCGATGCATTGCGGTGCAGGATGTTCGAGAACTCCTCGATGAAGCTCTCGAGCTGGCTCGCGGTGCGGTCGATGTCGCGCGCGAAGCGGTTGTAGGCGATCACGGCGGGAATCGCCGCGAACAGGCCGATGGCGGTCGCGACGAGCGCCTCGGCGATTCCGGGGGCGACCGTCGCGAGCGTCACCTGCGTCATGTTCGACAAGCCGATGAAGGCGTGCATGATTCCCCACACCGTGCCGAACAGGCCGACGTACGGCGACACCGAGCCGACCGAGGCGAGGAACGAGAGGTTCGACTCGATCGCGTCGAGCTCGCGCTGGAAGCTCGCGCGCATCGCCCGGCGCGCGCCGTCGAGCAGCGCCCCGGTGTCGACGACGCGCTTCTCGCGCAGCTTGAAGAACTCGCGCATCCCCGACGCGAAGATCCGCTCCATCGGCGCCTTGCCGTTGTGCCGCGTCGCGTCGGCGTAGAGGTCGTTGAGGTTGCGGCCGGCCCAGAACTCGCGCTCGAACTCGTCGTTGGCGGCCTTGACGCGGCGCAGCCCGAAGAGCTTGCCGAAGATGACGGTCCAGCTCGCGAGCGATGCGATCAGGAGGCCCGCCATCACGACCTGCACGACGGTGCTCGCGTGCAGCACGAGCGGGACGATCGAGAAATCCTGGTTCATCGCTGAATGGACATGCGAATGTCGTTGGGGATTCGGCACGGCCGGAAAGTTCCGAGCTCGACGCAGCCGATCCGGATCGTGCCTTCGGCGAGCAATTCGCCCGCCCGGCGCGCCTGCTGCGCGAGGTGCAGGCTCGCCTGGCCGAGGTGGACGACGTCGACGCCGACGTCGACGACGTCGTCGAGCCGTGCCGGCTTCAGGTAGCGCAGCGTCGTCTCGCTGACGACGAACGCGACGCCGTCGCGGCGGAGCTCCTCCTGGCCGAAGCCGAAGCCGCGCAGCCACTCGGTGCGCGCGCGCTCGAAGAACCTGAGGTAGTTCGCGTAGAAGACGATCCCCGCCGCATCGGTGTCTTCCCAGTAGACGCGGATCGGCACGCTGAAAGCGGCGCTGGCGGCGGTCGCCGTCATCGCCGTCGCTCCGACGGCGACGCGCGCTCAGGGCTGCAGCTTCTTGTAGACGGGTCCCCAGACGGGATGGCCGGCCTCGGACTTGTCGAGCGCGAAGTTGCGGTCGGCCTGGCGAGCGAGTCTGAACTCGGCCTCGCAGTCGGCGAGCCGGCCGGCCGCGCAGTGCAGGAACGCGAGCCGCTTGTGCGCCTCGGCGCGGTCGCGCGGCGACGCCAGACCGGCGGCGAGGGATTCGCGGAACAGGCGCTCGGCAGGTTCGTATTGGGCATCGTCGTACGCCTTCAGCCCGGCGAGCAGGGCACGCTCGGCCGGTCGCGCGCTCAGGTCCATGACGCCGACCGGGGCCGGCGCCGGCTGCGCGCACGCGGCGAGCAAGGCGGCCGATGCTAGCGCGACGCGAAGCGCGGGCGGCCGCGAACGACGAAAGAGCATTCCTAGGAGCCGAACTTGTGGCGCAGGGTGACCGTCTGGCCCGCGGTGACGTTGACCTGCGTCGTGTACGCCGGGTAGTCGCCGTTGCGGACGACGATCTGGTGCTTGCCCTCGGCGAGCGTGAGCTCGGTGATCGGCGGCGCGGCTCCCGACGAAGTGCCGTCGACCTCGACGAGCCCCCACGGGCTGATCGCGATCCGCACCGTGCCGGTCGCAGGCGCGACGATGCGGTTGGCCGCGGCAACGCGCGCGTCTGCCTCGCGCGCCTCGCGCTCGCGCGCTTCGCGGGCGCGACGGTCCTTCGCGGTCTCCTTCGCCGAAGGCGGTGCGGGGGTCGCGCCGCCGGCGTTCGTCGCCGCAGTCGCTTTGACCGGAGCGGCGGCCGCCATCGCGGGGTGCGCCGTCGTGCCGACGCTGGCGGTCGCCGTCGTCGCGTTCGCTGGCGCGAGTGTGTCGCTCGGCGCGGTCGCGACGACGGGACCCTCGATGCTGGGCGACGCCGCTGCAGCGGGCGTCGGCGCGGGCGCAGCGACGGCGGCGGTCGCCCCGGCGGCCGTCGCAGCAGCGCCGTCGCGGTCGCCCGCCGTTGCCGCCTGGCCGGCAGTGCTCTGCGCGCGTGCCTCGGCCACCGGGACGCCATCGGGCGACCAGCGCGCGAGCAGCCCCCACGTCGCGAGGCCGCCGACGACGATCACCGCTGCCGCTGCCGCGGCGATCGTCGCGACGACGCGCGGCTGCCGCCTGGGCTCGGGCGCGGGAGCGGCGCGCTCGCCGTCGGGGGTCGCCGGGTTCTCGTCGATCCACTGGCGCAGCTCGCGCGCGAACGAGCGCGCCGAGCGGAAGCGCTGCTCGGGGTCCTTGGCCATCGCGCGCTGCGCGATCAGCGCGAGCGGCTTCGGCACGGTCGGGTCGATCCTGCTCGCGAGCGGCGCGTCGTGGTGCAGCACGGCGTCGCGGATCTGCGCGAGCGACTCGCCGCGAAACGGCTTCAGGTCGGTGAGCAGCTCGTAGAGGACGACGCCGAGCGAGAAGACGTCGGCGCGGCGGTCGACGGTCTCGCGCCGGACCTGCTCGGGAGCCATGTAGTACGGCGAGCCGGCGCCGGTGTGCGGGTCGCCGTCTTCCTGCTGGTGGGCGACGCGCGCGATGCCGAAGTCGAGCACGCGCGGCTGCGTGCGCCCGACCATGAAGATGTTGGCCGGCTTGACGTCGCGGTGGATGACACCCTTCGAGTGCGCGAACGCGAGCGCATCGGCGACGCGGCGGACGATCAGCGCCGCCTGCGCCGGCGTCGCGCGCCAGCCCTCCTGGCGCAGCTGCGCGAGGTCGCGGCCCTTCAGCAGCTCCATCGCGATGTACGCGCGGTCGTCGCTGATGCCCGCGTCGAAGACCGTGACGATGTGCGGATGGCTCAGGCCGCCGGCGGCGCGCGCCTCGTCGAGGAACAGCCGGTTGAACGATTCGCGCTCGTGCTCGGCGACCTTGACGTTGAGCGTCTTGACCGCGATCAGCCGCGACAGCAGCGGATCGTGCGCCGCGTACACGGTGCCGAGGCCGCCTTCGCCGAGCTGGTACTTGAGCGCGTAGCGACCGATGTGGCCGATCGTCGGCATCGTCCGGTCGTTGGACGAAGCGACGAGGCCGGCGAACGCGGCGGTCGCGCCCGGCGGCGTCGGCGGCGGGTCGGAGTCGCTCCACAAGGCGACGGGAAGGCTCGGCGGCGGGCCGGGCTCGGTGTCGCCGGGAGCAGACGGCGGCGGCTGGGTCTGTTCGCTCACGAGGTCGCCAGCTTACGTGACGCGCGCGCGCGAGCAGCGTGAAAAACACTTCCTCGCCAACGTTCGTAACACAAGCTCACCAAAGAGCGGAAATGCGCCGCGCTTTCGCCGTCGGCGAACGACGCGCTCGGGCCGTTCGTCGGCGGCTATCCGCTCTTCTTGCGGCCGGCGTCGACCTCGATCCGGCGCGCTTCGGCGGCGACCTTGTCGAGCACGCCGTTGACGTACTTGTGGCCGTCGGTGCCGCCGAAGCTCTTGGCGAGCTCGACCGCCTCGTTGATCGCCACCTTGTAGGGGATCTCGATGCAGCGCATCAGCTCGAACGTGCCGAGCATCAGCGCGGCGTGCTCGATCGGCGAGAGCAGCTCGACCTTGCGATCGATGTGCGCGGCGAGCTGCGCGTCGATCGCCTCGGCTTCGCGGATCGCGCCGTGCAGGAGGAGATCGAAGTGCTCGCGGTCGCACTTGTCGAAGCCTTCCTGCTCGCGCACGTGGGCGTCGATCGCGCCGGCGTCGGCGCGGTTGAGCAGCCACTCGTAGAGGCCCTGGAGCGCGAACTCGCGCGCACGCCGCCGCGCCGACTTCGCGTCGTTGCGGCGAGCGGCAGGTCGCCGACGCGCAGGCGCGGCGTGCTCTTCGTCGGCGCTCACGAGAGCTCGTCGAGCAGGTTGGCCATCTCCACCGCGACGCGCGCGGCGTCGCGGCCCTTCTCGTCGGCGCGCGCGTCGGCCTGCGCGGGCGTGTCGCACGTCAGGATCGCGTTGGCGACCGCGATGCCGTGGTCGATCGCGACGCGCGTGACCGCTGCGCCGCTTTCGTTGGCGACGAGCTCGAAGTGGTAGGTCTCGCCGCGCAGGACGCAGCCGACGGCGACCAGCGCGTCGTGCTCGTCGCCGTCGGCGATCGCGTTCAGCGCGACGCCGATCTCGAGCGCGCCGGGGACGCGGACGTGCGTGATGTCGTCTTCGCCGACGCCGAGCCTGGCGAGCTCGTCGAGGCAGGCGCGCGCGATGCGGTCGGTGAGCTCGACGTTGAAGCGCGCCTGGACGACGGCGATGCGCAAGCCGCGGCCGTCGAGTCGCTCCGCGTCGCCGCGCTCAGCGTCGCGCATGGCGGGCGGCGCTCGCCGGCTGGGCGTCGTCGGTGACGAAGCCGGTGACTTCGAGTCCGTAGCCGAGCAGGCTCGGCATGCGCCGCGGGCTGCCGAGCAGCTTCATGCGGCCGACGCCGAGGTCGCGCAGGATCTGCGCGCCGATGCCGTAGGTGCGCAGATCGAGCGGCAGCGCCGGCTTGGGGACGCTGCGGCCGCGCGCAGCGAGCGCGTTCGGCAGGAGCGCTTCGGCCGTCTCGCCGCAGTTGAGGAGCACGGCGGCGCCGCGCTCGCTCTGCTTGAGCGCAGCGAGCGCGCGCGGCAGCGGCCACGAATGCTCGCCGGGGCCGGCGTCGAGCAGGTCGAGCACCGAGAGCGGCTCGTGGACGCGAACGAGCACCTCGTCGACCGGCGTCCAGCGGCCGTGCGTCAGCGCGAGGTGAACGCCGCCGGTGCGGTCGCGGTAGACGCTGCACGTGAACTCGCCCTGCTGCGTCGTCATCGTTCGCGTGCCTGCGCGCTCGATCAGCGACTCGTTGCGGCTGCGGTGCTCGATCAGGCTCGCGATGGTGCCGATGCGAAGCCCGTGACGCTCGGCGAACGCGACGAGGTCCGGGAGCCTCGCCATCGTGCCGTCGTCGTTCATCACTTCGCAGATCACCGCGGCCGGCGTGAGCCCGGCCATCGCGGCGAGGTCGCAGCCCGCCTCCGTGTGGCCGGCGCGCATGAGGACGCCGCCGTCCTGCGCCTGCAGCGGGAAGATGTGGCCGGGCTGGACGAGGTCGCTCGGCTTCGCGTCGCGGCGCACCGCGGCCTGCACCGTGCGCGCGCGGTCGGCGGCCGAGATGCCGGTCGTGACGCCGCTCGCCGCCTCGATCGAGACGGTGAACGCGGTGCCGTGCTGGGCGCCGTTCTTCGCCGTCATCGGCGGCAGGTGCAGCCGCTCGCAGCGCTCGCGCGTCAGCGTCAGGCAGATCAGGCCGCGCGCGTGGCGCGCCATGAAGTTGATCGCCTCGGGCGTGACGTGGTCGGCGGCGAGGATGAGGTCGCCCTCGTTCTCGCGCTCTTCGTCGTCGACGAGGATGACCATCTTGCCGGCGGCGAGGTCGGCAACGAGCTCGGGGATCGGGGCGATCGTCATGGCAGGTCCTCGATTGTAGGGACGGGGTCTCGTCGCCCTCAGCCGCGCGGTCGTTCGCCGCCGAGCATGCGCTCGACGTAGCGCGCGATGAGGTCGACCTCGAGATTGACCTTGCGGCCGGGCATCGCCGCGCGCAGCGTCGTCTGCTCGACCGTGTGCGGAATCAGGTTGACGGTGAACTCGCAGGCGCCGTCGGCGCGATCGGCGACATCGTTGACGGTGAGGCTGACGCCGTCGACCGCGACCGAGCCCTTGAATGCGAGAAAGCGCGCGAGCGACTTCGGCGCCGCGACCGCGAGCAGCCACGACTCACCGACGCGCTCGAAGCGGGTGACGGTGCCGACGCCGTCGACATGGCCGCTGACGAGATGGCCGTCGAGGCGGTCGCCCGCGCGCAGCGCCTTCTCGAGGTTGACGTCGTCGATGCGGTCGAGGCCGCTCGTCGCGGCCAGGCTCGCCGCCGAGACCTCGACCCGGAAGCGGTCGCGCGTGGCAGCGATCGCGGTGACGGTCATGCACGCGCCGGCGATCGCGATGCTGTCGCCGATTGCGGACGTCTCGTCGAGCCACCCGGGCGGAACGGCGACCGTGAGCGCGTTGCCGAACGCCGCCGAAGCGCCGAGCGGCTCGACGGCGACGATCCGGCCGACGGCACTGACGATGCCGGTGAACATGCGCCGATTGTCGTCGGCGGCAACGGCGCGCGCCGTCGCCGAGGCGTCACCGCCCGGCGGGCGGCGTGCCCGGCGCCGACGGGCGCAGCAGCAGGCGCAGGTCGTCGCCGACGCGGGCGACGTCGACGAACGCGAAGTGCGGCGCGTCGTCGAGGTTCGCCAGCGGGGCCAGCGCGGCGAGGCTGCGGCCGCTGCCGAGGAGCTTCGGCGCGACGTAGACGAGCAGCTCGTCGACGAGCCCGGCGGCGAGCAGCGACGCGTTGAGCTTCTCGCCGGCCTCGACGTGCAGCTCGTTGATCTCGCGCCGGCCGAGGTCGGCGAGCATCGCCGCGAGGTCGACCTTGCCGTTCACCGACGGCAAGAGCGCGACCTCGGCGCCGCGCGCTTCGAGCGCGCTGCGCCGCGCGCGGTCGTCGATCGCGGCGTAGACGAGGACCGCGCCCGGCGGCGCGACGATGCGCGCGGCGGGCGGAATCTCGAGGCGCGAATCGACGATCACGCGCAGCGGCTGCCGAGCCGTTTCGACGAGGCGAACGTCGAGCCGCGGGTCGTCGTCGCGCACCGTTCCGACCCCCGTCAGCAGCGCACCTGCGCGCTTGCGCCACGCGTGGCCGTCGGCGCGCGCCGCGGCGCCGGTGATCCACTGGCTCGTGCCGTCGGCGAGCGCGCTGCGGCCGTCGAGCGAGACCGCGACCTTCATCCGCAGCCACGGCCGGCCGCGCTCCATCCGCGAGACGAAGCCGACGTTGAGCTCGCGCGATGCGGATGCGGCGGCTTCGCTCCACTCGACCGCGATGCCGGCAGCGGCGATGCGCGCCGCGCCTTGGCCGGAGACGAGCGGATTGGGATCGCGCAGCGCGATGACGACGCGGCCGACGCTGGCGGCGACGAGCGCGTCGGCGCACGGCGGCGTGCGGCCATGGTGCGCGCACGGCTCGAGCGTGACGTAGACGGCCGCGCCGCGCACGTCGGCGCCGCGTGCCGCCGCATCGGCGAGCGCCATCACCTCGGCGTGCGCTCCGCCGGCGTGCTGCGTGTGGCCGCGGCCCACGATCGCACCGCCCTGGACGACGACGCAGCCGACGCGCGGATTCGGGTCGGAGACGCCGATCGCGCGCTCGGCGAGCGCGAGCGCTTCGCGCATCGGCGCGGCGATCGCGGGCGCGGCTGCTTCGCTCATCGGCTCGACGTCTGCTTCATGGCTCCTGCTGCGCGGTCGCGGTCGGACACGCGTCGCTGCCGCGGACGACGACGAAGTGACGGCCGAGCAGCGCGCTGCCGACGTCGGCGTCGACCTGCGCAGCCGCGATGTTCGCATCGATCGCGGCACCTCCGTCGGCCGACGCGACGCGGCAGACGCGGCCGTCGCCGCCGCCGGCGCCGATCGTCCAGCCGTTCGCGACGACCGCGATGCGGCCCGACCAGCGGCCGTCGCTGCGCGGCGCGACGATGCAGTGCCAGGCGAGGAAGCGGTCGCCGGTTTCCTGCCAAGCCGCGACGCCGACCGAGGCCGCGGCCGCGTCGAGCGCGACGTCGGCGACGTGGACGCCGCCGTCGTCGACGAAGCGGACCGTCTTCATCGGCTCGCCGACGCAGGCCGCCGGGGCCGGATAGACGCCGTCCTGAAGCTCGATGCGAACGGCGAGCGCCGTCGGCGACAGCGACGCCGCGGCGGCCGGCGCCGTCGGCGCGACGCGCACCGTTCCGCCGACGAAGAGCCAGCGTCCGGCGATGCATGCGGCGAGGGCGTCCGCGTCGAGCTCGGCGCTTCTCGTCGCCGCTGCGATGCCGTCGCAGATGCCGACGACGGCGCCCGTGCGGTCGTCGAACAGCCACGCCACCGTGCCGTTCTCGACCGGCTTCCACGCGCTGCGACCGCCGTCGAGGCGCTTCGCGGTGAGCGGCACGCCGGGGCTGCGACCGCGAACGCCGCGCGGCGCGCTCCGGATCGCGCCGCCGTCGAGCGCGAGCGACCCCGAGTACTGCGGGTCGAGCGCCGCGACGAACCCGTGCAGGACGACGGCGTTCTCGCCGCCGCGGCGATCGGCCCAGCGCACCGCGACGCTCGTCGCCTTGGCGCCTGCGAACGCGACGGCGTCGACGTCGCGCTCGATGCGATACGTCGTCGTCGCTGCGGGCGCGGAGGCGGCGTCGAACACCGCGCTCGCGATCGCGGCGTAGGTGCGTGTCCCCGGCGCGCCCTCCAGCGCCGCGAATGCGCGCAGCTGCTCGACGTCGTCTTCGGCGACGCGCAGCGCCTGCGAGCGCTCGCGCGAAACGTCGGCGGCGAGGTGCAGCTCGCGCTGCAGCGCTGCGACCGCGACGCTTCCGGCGGCGAGGACGAAGAACGCGACCAGCGCTTCGAGCAGCGTGACTCCGCGTTGCCGCGATCGCGGCTGGCCGATCGTCATGTCAGAAGTCCTTCCAGCTGCCGTTGACGCGGACGAAGCTGCCGCTGGCGTGGGCGAGTCGATCGAGGATCGCCGCGTCGCGGACGACGTCGGCCGCGGCGTTGCCGCGAGCGTCGCCGGCGACGACGAGCGCGCCGTGCACGAACGCGAGGCCTGCCTCGCCGTCGCGCCAGTCGAGCGATGCCGACTGCACGATGCCGTGCACCGCGACGTTGCCGGTGATCGTGAGCGCGCCGCTCGCGACGAGGGCGATCGGATCGTCTGCGCTGCCGATGACGGCGGGCGTCGCGAGCGCGGCGTCGCCGTCGACGAAGACGAGACGCGCGCCGCCGTCGACCGCGGCGACGATCGCGGCGGTGCAGTCGCCTGCGCAGACGAGGTGCCGTGCTGCCGGTTGCGCTGCCCAGACGCGAGGCGGCATGCCGAAGTGGCGCGCGAACAGGCGTTCGAAGCCGAGCGCGCGCAGCTCGTCGTCGCCCGAAGCGATCGAGCCGCCGAGCGGTGCGCCCGGGGGCGCCGCGAGCCGCAGCCCGGTCGCGACGATGCGGCCGCCGGCGTCGACGACGAGCCCGCCGCTCGCAG
The DNA here is from genome assembly GCA_035701945.1 of Caldimonas sp. Lineage (GTDB taxonomy): Bacteria > Pseudomonadota > Gammaproteobacteria > Burkholderiales > Burkholderiaceae_C > Schlegelella_A. The sequence goes on from DASSRF010000225.1 coordinate 14,267, forward strand.
CGTCGACGTTGGCGATGCCGAGCGCGGCGGCGCCGACGTCGAGATCGCCGCCGACCGTGAGCGCTGCCACCGGCTGCGATCGCAGCGCCGGCAGCAGTGCCCACGCGGACTCGACGCGCGCAGTCGCCTCGCGGCCGCTCGCGTCGGCCGCTGCGCAACCCGTTGCGACCGCGGTCTTCGTGCATCCGACCGCGGTGACGCCGACGACCCCGGGACGCGACGACGCGACGAGCTCGACGAAGAACGCCGGCGCGAGCGCGCTGCCTTCGGCGGCCGGGAGCACCGGTCGTCCGCTCGCCGGGCACGAGCACGTCCACCCGGCCGAGCCGCGAATGCACGCCGCCTGCAGCGCCACCGCGGTGCCGGCGTCGGTCCACGTCGTCGGTGCGACCGCGCCGCTCGCAGGATCGATCCGCAGCAGCCGGCTGCGGAACGACGTCGCTGCCGCGTCGTTGCTCGGCAGGCACGTCGCGCCGATCGGCGTCGGATCGTTGATCCTCGCGAGCGCCCACTCGTGGCCGGCGTCGGCGGCAGCGAACGCGGTTCGCGAGCGCAACTCGTTGGCCGAGCGCTGCTCCTCGACGACGAGGTTGCGCTGCGCGAGCGCGACGACGAGCACCATCGAGAAGCAGAGCATGACGACGACGAAGAGCGCGGCGGCACCGCGCTGGCGCAGACGGTCGGGCGCGCGCACGGTGGTCATGTCTCGCAGCTGCCGACGACGACGTCGTTGCGGCTGCGAACCGAGGTCTGCAGCGTCCGTGTCACCGCCGCGTCGGTCGCGGAGCGCGCCGCGAGCGTGATCGCGAAGCTGCGCACCTGCTGGCGCGGCGGGCACGTCGCGCTCGCCGCCGGGCACGGACGTTCGCAGAACGCTTCGAGCGAGATCTCGTCGAGCCGCGGCTCGACGCTGAATGCGGTCACGACGAGCGTTGCCGCGTCGGTCAGCGCCTGCCAGTTGCGCGCGCCGAGCTGCAGCTCGATCGTGCCGCCGCGCAGGCGAAAGCCGAAGCGGTCGCGATCGTCGACGACGCCGTCGGCATCGGCGTTGCTCGTCGAAAAGCTGAGCGCGACGGCGCTCGCAGCGCCGCTCGCCGGCGCGAGCGCGGCATGCGGATTGGCCGCGGCGGGCTCGTCGCCTTGCCGCACCGCCGAGGCGGCAGCCGCCGACCAGTGGCCGGCGCGCCGCAGGTCGCGCGCGACGAGGTCGGCGGCGGTGCGCAGGTCGTGCATCAGCCGCGCCTCGGCCTGGAGCCTGCGCGACGCGGCGTGCTGTGCGAGGACGACGCCTCCTGTGGCGGCGACGACGACGAGGCCGACCGCCGTCGCGACGAGCAGCTCGACGATCGACACGCCGCGCACACGGGCTCGCATCAGCGGCTCCAGCAGACGCGGTTGGCGTCGCTGCCGTTCGCCGTCGACGCGTCGCTTCCCGACGCCTGCACGAGCGTCCCGTCGGCGAGCGAGAGGCGCAGGACGCGGCAACGCGCGTCGCGCGCCTGCGTCGCGACCGCGGTCGCGACGAGCTCGTAGCCGCCGCTCGCGTTGACGCTCGCCTGCAGCCGGTAGTGCCCGGCGGGCGAGAGGTCGCGAAGGCCGAGCTCGGCGAGGCTCGCATAGCCGGCGTTGTTCGCGCGGTGCCGTTCTTCGGCGAGCTGCGCTCCGAGCAGCGCGACGAGCGCATCGGCGCGGCGGGCGCGCTGCACGTGCGCTTCGACGCTCGGATACGCGATGCTCGACAGCACGCCGGCGATGGCGACGCCGACGAGGGCTTCGATCAGCGTGAACCCGCGCTCGTCGCGCGACGCGATGGCGGCTGCGGAGCGGGAGGGACGACGATGCGATGGCGACACGGACGGCTCCTTTCGAGGATCAGCAGGGGGCATAGCCGGCGACCGCGCCCGAGGGCGAGCACGACCGCACGCGGCCGAGGACGTTGACGACGTGGCGCACCGCGCGTCCGCGGACGTCGCTGAGCGACAGCGTTCCGGTCGGCGTGCTCGTGCCGTGCAGCGGATCGAAGACGATCGAAGCGACGTTGCCGGCGACGGCGACGCGCTCGGCGCTCGGCAGCACGACGCTCTGGATCGCGAGCGCGCCGTTCGCGCAGGCGATGCCGGCCGCGCTGCAGCTGCAATCGGTCGCGGCGCCGGTGTGGACGATCCAGCACGTCGCGTCGGCTCCGGTCACGACGCTCAGGCGCAGCGCGCGGTTGCGGGCGATCGCCTCGCTGCGCGCGAGCTGGAGGTCGGCGGCGAGGCGCGTCGCGGCGCTGTCGAGCCGGCGGGAGTCGATCAGCGCGGCGAACGACGGCAGCGCGCTCGCGCCGACGATCGCGACGATCGCGACGACGACGGCCGCTTCGAGGAGCGAGAAGCCGAGCTCGGCCGGCCGTCGCGATTGCGGTGCTGCGTGCTTCGTCGCCATGCGAAGCACTGTAGGAATCGCGCCGTCGGCGCGCGATCCCTCGCGCGGGCAAGCGGCGGGGGTCGCGCGCGGGACCCCTCGGGGGGACTAGATGTCGCGGATCAGGCGGCGGAACTCGTCGACGTCCTCGAAGCTGCGGTAGACCGACGCGAAGCGCACGTAGGCGACCTTGTCGATCCGCTTCAGCTCGCGCATGACGTGCTCGCCGACCTTGGCCGAGAGCACTTCCTTGCCGCCGCTGCTCAGCAACTTGTCCTGGATGCGCTCGATCGCGGCGTCGATCTGCTCGACGCTCACCGGCCGCTTCCTCAGCGCGAGCGCCATCGAGGCGCGCAGCTTGGCGGCGTCGAACTCGGCGCGGCGGCCGTCCTTCTTGACGACGACGGGCATCGCGATCTCGGCGTGCTCGTAGGTCGTGAAGCGCTTGTCGCAGCTCTGGCAGCGGCGGCGGCGACGGACGACGTCGCCTTCCTCGGAGTCGCGCGTCTCGACGACCTGCGTGTCCTCGTGGCTGCAGAACGGGCAGCGCATGTCAGTCCCGCCCGGCCGGCCGAAGGGACTGACGCGCCCCCTCGGGGGGCGGCGAGCGCAGCGAGCGTGGGGGCCTCATGCTGTCAGCGGTAGACCGGGAAGTCCTTGGTCAGGGTCTGCACCTTGGCGCGCACGGCGGCGATGTTGGCTTCATCGTGCGGGCGGTCGAGGACGTCGGCGATCAGGTGCCCGGTGCGGCGCGTCTCGTCCTCGCCGAAGCCGCGAGTCGTCAGCGCCGGTGTGCCGAGGCGGATTCCGCTCGTCACCATCGGCTTTTGCGGATCGTTCGGGATGCCGTTCTTGTTGCACGTCATGTGCGCCGCCTGCAGGACCGCCTCGGCCTCCTTGCCGGTCAGTCCCTTCGGGCGGAGGTCGACGAGCATGACGTGGCTCTCGGTGCGGCCGCTGACGATCCTCAGGCCCCGTTCGGTGAGCGTCTCGGCGAGCACGACCGCGTTCCTGACGACCTGCTGCTGGTAGGTCTTGAACTCGGGTGCGAGCGCTTCCTTGAACGCGACCGCCTTGGCCGCGATGACGTGCATCAGCGGCCCGCCCTGCAGGCCCGGGAAGATCGCGCTGTTGATCTTCTTCGCGACTTCGGCGTCGTTCGTGAGCACGATGCCGCCGCGCGGGCCGCGCAGGCTCTTGTGCGTCGTCGACGTGACGACGTGGGCGTGCGGCACCGGGTTCGGGTAGACGCCTGCGGCGATCAACCCGGCGTAGTGCGCCATGTCGACCATCAGCCAGGCGCCGACGTCGCGCGCGACCTTGGCGAAGCGCTCGAAGTCGATCTTCAGGCTGTACGCGGAGGCGCCGGCGATGATGAGCTTGGGCCGCGCCTCGTGGGCGAGACGCTCCATCGCGTCGTAATCGATCTCCTCGGCCGCGGTGAGACCGTAGCTCACGACCTTGAACCACTTGCCGCTCATGTTGAGCGCCATGCCGTGAGTGAGGTGGCCGCCTTCGGCGAGGCTCATCCCCATCACCGTGTCGCCGGGCTGGATGAGCCCGAAGAAGACCGCCTGGTTCGCCTGCGATCCCGAGTTCGCCTGCACGTTGGCGTGCTCGGCGCCGAACAGCCGCTTGACGCGGTCGATCGCGAGCTGCTCGACGACGTCGACGAACTCGCAACCACCGTAGTAGCGCTTGCCGGGATAGCCCTCGGCGTACTTGTTGGTGAGTTGGCTGCCCTGGGCCGCCATCACCGCCGGAGAAGCATAGTTCTCCGACGCGATCAGCTCGATGTGCTCTTCCTGGCGACGGTTCTCGCCGGCAATCGCCGCGGCGATTTCCGGGTCGACGTTGGCGAGGGTCGAGGTGCTGCGGTCGAACATGGTGCCGTCCTTCCAAGAGCCGCGCGAAGCCCGAGCGCGGCGGCTCGCGGGGCGGCCCAGGCGAACGGCTCGACCGGCAGGCTGCGGCGCAGGTGCCGACCGTGCTCCCCGGTGGTGATCCACCTCGGGCCCGAACGGGCCGAATCGCCAGTCGCACGGCGCCGTCAGTGTAACGGCTGCGCCGCTCGCCGATCGCGGTCGGACGGCCGCAGGCGCTCGCTGCGCGCGCGAGCGCGCGGATCAATGCAGAAGCGCGAGCTTGTCCGGAGCTGCCGCCGTCTCGGCCGGAGCCGGCGTGGTTGTCGCTGGCTGCGGCGCGGGCTCGCCGGCCTCGGCCGGGGTGTGCGGCTTCGGCGCCGGCGTCGAGGCGACCGTGGTCCGCACCTTGCCGCCGGCCGCGACGAGACGAAGGAGG
>DASSRF010000226.1:0-2673 GCA_035701945.1 Caldimonas sp.
GGCGCTCGTCGCCGCGGCGCTCCTCGTCGCCTGGCTCTACCACGCGCCCCTCGGCGTGCTCTGGGCCGCGCTCGCGCAGAACGAGCGCCGCGTCGTCATGTTCGGCTTTGACACCAACCGGCTGAAGGCCGTCGCGTTCGCTGCGAGCGGGCTGCTCGCCGGCGTCGGCGGCGCGATCTATGCGCCGCAGCAAGGGCTCGTCACGCCGCAGCTCGTCGGCTTCGCGCTTTCCGCCGACCTCGTCATCTGGGCCGCGGTCGGCGGCCGTGCCAGGCTGCTCGGCCCGGCGATCGGCGCGATCGCGATCGGCGTGCTCGCGAGCGAGCTGCGCGACCGCGTCGCGTTCTGGGAGATCGCGCTCGCGGTCGTCTTCATCGTCGTCGTGCTCTTCTTTCCCGAAGGCCTTGCGGGGATCTTCGCCCCGCTCGCGCGCCGCCGGCGCACGGCGTCGGTCGCCGCGCCGATCATGGCGCCGCCGCGAGGCGAGCACGCCGATGCGCGCCTCGAGATCGACGACGTCCAGGTCCGCGTCGGCGAGGTGACGATCCTCGACCGCCTCGCGCTCGCGCTCGACCGCCCTGCGATCTATTGCGTCATCGGACCGAACGGCGCCGGCAAGACGTCGACGTTCGACGTCCTCACCGGCGAGCTGCCGGTGCAGTCGGGGTCGGTCCGCTTCGACGGCCACGCGCTCGAGCGGTTGCCGACGCACCGCGTCGTTCGCCTCGGCATCGGCCGCAAGTTCCAGATCCCGTCGGTGTTCCCGCACCTCACGATCGCCGACAACGTGGCGATCGCGCTCTGGAGCGGCCGCGCCAGGCCGCTCGAGCTGCTCCGGCCGCGCCTGAGGCGCTGGTCGACTCCCCTGCTCGACGCGTTGCGCGAGCGCTATCCGTTCCTCGCCGACAGCGAGCGCACCGCCGCCGCGCTCTCGCACGGCGAGCGCCAGATCCTCGAGCTGTCGATGGCGCTGCTCGGCGAGCCGCGCGTGCTGCTGCTCGACGAGCCGTGCGCCGGCCTGTCGCCCGAGGAGACCGCCGCGGTGATCGACGCGATCCGCTGGGCACGGACGCAACGGCGCGCGACGATCGTCGTCATCGAGCACGACATGGCGCTGGTGCGAACGCTCGCCGACCACGTCTTCGTGCTCCACAACGGCAGCGTGCTCGCCGACGGCAGCGTCGCCGCGATCCAGGCCGACCCCAAGGTGCAGGCGATCTACGTGGGCGCCGCCAAATGAGCGCCGGAGACGGGGCGCGGCTCGCCTTCGACGCCCTCGCCGGCGGCTACGGCGAGGTCGACGTCGTGCGCGGCGTCTCGGGGCGCGTCGACGCGGGCGAGGCGCTCTGCGTCATCGGCCGCAACGGCGTCGGCAAGAGCACGCTGCTGAAGCTGCTGTTCGGCGAGGTCGCGTGCCGCGCCGGAACGGTCCGCTTCGAAGGCCGCGAGGTGCAGTCGCTCGCGCCGACCGCGCGCCGCGCGCTCGGCATCAGCTACTGCCCGCAGGAGCGGCCGGTGTTCGATGACCTCAGCGTGCGCGACAACCTCACCCTGATGCGCGCCGACCGCAGCGTCGACGCGTTCGCGCCGCTCTTCGCGCGCTTCCCCGTGCTCGGCAGGCGCCTCGCGCAGCACGCCGGGACGCTCTCGGGCGGCGAGAAGAAGATGCTCTCGTTCGTGCGCGGCTACGCCGAGGCGCAGCCGCTGCTGCTGATCGACGAGCCGAGCGAGGGCGTGCAGTGGGAGAACATCCTGCACATGGCCGCGCTCGTCGACGAGGCCAAGGCGGCGGGGCGCGCGCTCGTCGTCGTCGAGCAGAACCTCGCGTTCGCCGAGCGCATCGCCGATCGCTACCTCGTCGTCGAGCAGGGCCGCGTCGCGCTCGAAGGGCGCGCCGGCGAGATCGGCCGCGAGCGGCTGCTCGCGCACCTGCACGTCTAGCCGGCGGCGCCGGTCCGCCCCGGCCGGAGTGTGGCGTTTACACGCGCCGCGCAGCCGCTCAGAATCGGACGATGCCAACGAGGAGCGTCGCATGGACCTGGGTCTCAAGGGCAAGAGCGCCGTCGTCACCGGGGGAAGCCGAGGCATCGGCCGAGCCGTCGTCGAAACGTTCGCAGCGGAGGGCGCGAACGTGTCGCTCTGCGCCCGCAACGCCGAAGAGGTCTCGGCGGCGGTGCGTGCGCTGAACGGCCGCGGGTCGCGCGCGTTCGGTCGCGCGCTCGACGTCGCCGACGGCGCCGCGCTCGCGTCGTGGGTAGCTGCGAGCGCGGCCGAGCTCGGCGGCATCGACGCGCTCGTCTGCAACGTGAGCGCGCTCGCGGTCGGCGACAACGCCGAGAGCTGGGAGAAGTCGTTCCGGACCGACATGATGCACACCGTCAACGCGGTCGCCGCCGCGGTTCCGCACCTCGAGAAATCGAAGAGCGCTTCGATCGTGCTGATCTCGAGCGTGTCCGGCTTCGAAGTCGACTTCGCGGCCGGCTCGTACGGCGCGATCAAGGCCGCGCTCATCCACTACGCCAAGGGCCTGAGCCGGCAGCTCGTCGGCAAGGGCATCCGCGTCAACTGCGTGTCGCCCGGCAACACGTACTTCGACGGCGGCATCTGGCAGTCGATCGAGAAGAACATGCCCGACCTGTTCGCGTCGACGCTGAAGGCCAACCCGACCGGCAA
>DASSRF010000227.1:0-6863 GCA_035701945.1 Caldimonas sp.
AGGTCGTCGCGCAGGCGCCGCCGCGGCGCGCCTGCCGCATCCTCGTCGTCGACGACAACCAGGACGCGGCGCAGGCGACCGCGGTGCTCCTCGAGCTCGCCGGCCACGAGGTCAAGGCGGTCGGCGACGGCCACGACGCGCTCGCATCGGCCCCGGTGTTCGCGCCGCACGTCGTCCTCCTCGACATCGGCCTGCCGCGGCTCGACGGCTATGCGGTCGCGCGGCAACTGCGCACGCTCGACGAGACGTCGGCGGCATGCCTGATCGCGCTCACCGGCTACGGCCAGCCGGCCGACCGCGGACGCGCGCTCGAGGCGGGGTTCGACCACCACCTCACCAAGCCCGCCGATCCCGACGAGCTGCTGCGCGTCATCCAGGACTGGCTGCACGCGCATGCGAGCGGCGGCGAGGTCGCCGCGTCGCGCTCGGCGTGAGCACGCGGCGCGGCGGTCCTGTCCCCGGCGCGGGCGCGGCTTCCGAGGCCACGGCAGAATCGCACCCTCCATGGCCACGAGCGACACCGGTCCGCAGCCGCTGAGCGCGAACGCCGAGATCTTCCGCCGCCTGGTGGAAAGCGTTCGCGACTACGCGATCTTCATGCTCACTCCCGAGGGCGTGATCGCGTCGTGGAACAACGGCGCCCAGCTCATCAAGCAGTACACGGCGGCCGAGGCGATCGGCAAGCACTTCTCGATCTTCTACCTGCCCGATGCGGTCGCATCGGGGTGGCCCGAGGAGGAGCTGCGGCGGTCGCTGCGCGACGGGCGCTTCGAGGACGAGGGCTGGCGCGTGCGCAAGGACGGCAGCCGATTCTGGGCCAACGTCATCATCTCGCCGCTGCTCGATGCCTCGGGAACGCTGCTCGGCTACTCCAAGGTGACGCGCGACCTCACCGAGCGGCGGCGCCACGAAGAGCAGCTGCGCGAGCGCGAGGAACGGCTTCGACTCATCGTCGACGGAGTCAAGGACCACGCGATGTTCCTGCTCGATCCGAGCGGCCGGATCGAGTCGTGGAACCCGGCGGCGCAGAAGGTTCTCGGTTACGCGCCGAGCGAGATCGTCGGCCGCGACGCCGCGATCCTCTATCCGGCGCAGGAGCGCACTTCCGGCAGGCCGCAGGCCGAGATGGCGGCGGCGGCGCACGCCGGGGCGTTTCACTCGCACGCGTGGAAGGTCAAGGCCGACGGCGCCGAGGTCTGGACCGACGGCGCGATCAGCGCGATCCGCGACAGCGACGGTCGGCTGAAGGGCTTCGTCCACATCCTGCGCGACCTGACCGAACAGCGCCGCATCGCCGAGCTCGAAGCGGAGGGCCGGCGCATCCTCGAGTTCATCGCGATGCTGTCGCACGAGCTCCGCAACCCGCTCGCCCCGATCCGCAACGCCGTGAGCATCCTCAAGCTTCCGCAGGGCCAGCAGCAGGCGACCAAGTACGCCGACATGATCGGCCGCCAGGTCGCGCACCTGACGCGTCTCGTCGACGACCTCATGGACGTCAGCCGGATCACGACCGGCAAGATCCAGCTCGAACACGCGCCGCTCGAGCTCAACACGCTCGTCCAGGTGGCGGTCGACTCGATGCGCGCCACCTTCGAGCAGTACGGCCACGAGGTCGAGGTCCGGCCGGCGCCGCAGCCGGTCTTCATCGAGGGCGACGCCGTGCGGCTGACGCAGGTCGTCGTCAACCTGCTGAGCAACGCCGCCAAGTACACCGCGCCGAAGGGCCGCATCGAGGTCGAGGTCTCGCGCAACCACTCGGTCGTGCGCCTCGACGTCATCGACAACGGAATCGGCATGTCGGAAGCGCTGCTCGAGCGCGTCTTCGATCCGTTCGTGCAGGGCGAGCGCGCGCTCGATCGCGCCGAGGGCGGGCTCGGCATCGGCCTGACGCTGGTCAAGAAGCTCGTCGAGCTGCACGGCGGCTCGGTGCTCGCGTCGAGCGCGGGACCAGGCCGCGGCGCCAAGTTCACGATCACGCTGCCGCTCGCCGGCGACCGCGCGCAGCCGCTGTCCGCGGTCGCCCCGCCTGTGCGCGCAGAGCCGGCGAACGTCCTCGTCGTCGACGACAACCGCGACGTCGCCGAAAGCCTGGTCGAGCTGCTCGAGGCGAACGGCTGCGAGGTGCACGTCGCGTTTTCCGGGCGCGAGGCGATCGACGTCGCGGCATCGACGCCGCTCACCGCGGTCCTGCTCGACGTCGGCCTGCCCGACATGTCGGGCTACGACGTCGCGCGCCGGCTGCGCTCGCTGCCGTCGATGCAGGGAGTCAGGATCATCGCGACGACCGGCTACGGGCTGAAGCGCGACCGCGACGCTTCGGCCGCGGCGGGAATCGACGCCCACCTCGTCAAGCCGATCGACCACGAAGAGGTCCTGCGCCTGATCGCCTGAACCGGGCGCTCCGACTGCCATGCGCGCGATGACGCTTCGCGAGCCCGGCCGCCCGCTCGAGCTCGAGCAGCGGCCCGATCCCGAGCCCGGTGCCGGCGAGGTCCGGCTTCGCGTCGAGGCATGCGCAGTCTGCCGCACCGATCTCCATGTCGTCGACGGCGAGCTGCGGGTGCCGCGGCTGCCCGTCGTTCCCGGCCACGAGATCGTCGGCGTCGTCGATCGCGTCGGCGACGGCGTCATCGCGCCGGCGCTCGGCGAGCGCGTCGGCGTGCCGTGGCTCGGTCACACGTGCGGCGCGTGCAGGTACTGCCTGGGCGGCGCCGAGAACCTGTGCGACCGCCCGGTGTTCACCGGACACGGCCGCGACGGCGGCTTCGCATCGCACGTCGTCGCCGAAGCCGCGTACTGCATCGCGCTGCCGGGCGACGCCGATGCGGTGCACCTTGCGCCGCTGCTCTGCGCAGGGCTGATCGGCTGGCGGTCGCTCGGCATGGCCGGCGACGACGTTCGCGAGCTGGGCCTGTACGGCTTCGGCGCCGCCGCGCATCTCGTCGCCCAGGTCGCGTGCCAGCGCGGCGCGCGCGTCCACGCCTTCACGCGGCCTGGCGACGTTCGCGCGCAGGCGTTCGCGCGCTCGCTCGGCGCCGTCTGGGCCGGGGGATCCGACGAGCGTCCGCCGGTCGAGCTCGACGCCGCGATCCTGTTCGCGCCCGCTGGCGAGCTCGTCCCGGCCGCGCTCGCGGCGGTGCGCAAGGGCGGCCGCGTCGTCTGCGGCGGCATCCACATGAGCGACATCCCTTCGTTTCCCTATGCGCTCGTCTGGGGCGAGCGGCAGGTGCGATCGGTCGCGAACCTGACGCGGCGCGACGCGGCCGAGTTCTTCGCGTACGTCGCCACGACGCCGCTGCGCGTCGACGCGATCCGCTACCCGCTCGAGGACGCCAATGCTGCGCTCGCCGACCTCCGCGCGGGACGCGTCGAAGGCGCCGCGGTGCTCGTGCCGTGACGCCGCAAGGCGCGCCGTGAAGACGACGACGCACGGGATCCTGCTGCTCGCCGGGTCGGCCGAGCTGCTGCTCTGCCACTCGACCGGCAACCGCTTCTGGGACATCCCCAAGGGCATCGCCGACGACGGCGAAACGAGCGTCGCCGCGGCGGTGCGCGAAGCGCGCGAGGAGTGCGGGATCGCGATCGATCCCGCGGCGCTCCATCCGCTCGGCCGCTTCGCCTACCGCCCCGAGAAGGACCTCGAGCTGCACGCCGCGCTGATCGAGCGCATCGACACCGCGGCGTGCGCGTGCACGAGCACGTTCGTCGACCGCTTCGGGCGAACGCGTCCCGAGATGGACGACTTTCGCTGGACGCCGTTCGCCGAGGTCGGCGCGCGCTGCGCCAAGAGCATGGCGCTGGTGCTGACGACGCGCGTCTCGCTGCCGGCGCTCCTCGCGCAACTCATCGCCGGCGCCGCTCCGGCGCGCGCTGCGGCGCGACCGAGCTAGCCGCCTCGCGCTCAGCCGGCGGTCGCCGCTTCGGCTTTGGCGGCGGCGATCGCGGCGTCGGGCGCCGACTCGGCAGCGCGCACGACGAGCACCGGCACCGGCGCCTCGCGGACGATCTGCTCGGCGTCGCTGCCGAGCATCATCCTGCGCACGCCGCGTCGGCCATGCGTGCCGACGACGATGAGGTCGGCTCGCCATGCGATCGCCTGCTCGCAGACGACCTCGCTGGTGCGCCGTGCGTAGCACTCGACCAGCAGCTTGTCGGCCGCCACTCCGGCAGCCTCGACGCGCTTGCGGCCGTCTTCGAGGAGCTGCTCGGCGCGCTTGCGCAAGCGCGGAAAGACGTCCTTGGCGTAGCTCGCGCCGCTCTCGAAGCCCGAGATGAAGACGAGGTCGTCCAGGACGTGGAGGACGCGGATGCTGCCGCCGGTGGCGCGGCAGAGGCGGATCGCCTCGTCGAGACCGCGCGTGGCCGTCGCGCTGCCGTCGATCGGGACGAGAAGGCGTTGATAGCTGGTCGACATGGTGGCTCCCTTTCGCGAAATCGCGGTCCGACCGGGCCGTTCGCCGATCAGCATAGGGATCGCCCGACGCGATGCCTTGACGCCCGTCAAGCGGCAGGGCGATCGCGGGGCAACGCGACGTGCATTCGAAGCGTTCGACTATTCTCGTCCGCAGCGATGCACGACGACGCCTTGCCGCCCACCCGCTCGCCGACGATCTCGTCGCGCGAATTCGGCCGCATGCCCGACGGCCGCATCGTCCGCGAGCACGTGCTCGACAACGGCCGCGGGCTGCGCCTGCACGCGATCGACTACGGCGGCATCGTGCGGGCGCTGCACTGCGCCGACCGCGAGGGCCGCGACGGCAACGTCGTCCTCGGCTTCGCGAACCTGGCCGACTACCTCGAGCGCAACCCGAACTTCGGCACGCTCGTCGGACGCTTCGCGAACCGCATCGCGGGCGGTCGCTTCACGCTCGACGGCACCGTGCACCGGCTGAGCGCCAACGAGGGCGCGAATTCGCTGCACGGCGGCACGGTCGGCTTCGGCAAGCGCTGCTGGGACGTCGAGCCGCTCGGCGTCGGTGCCGACGGCAGCGTCGCGCTCGCGCTCTCGCTGACGAGCGAAGACGGCGACCAGGGCTACCCCGGCCGGCTGCGCGTCGACGTCCGCTACACGCTGACGGCCGCCGACGAATGGCGGATCGACTATCGCGCGACGTGCGACCGCGCGACCGTCGTCAACCTCACCAACCACAGCTACTTCAACCTCGCCGGCGGCGGCAGCGTTCTCGATCACGTCCTCACGCTGCACGCGAGCCGCTTCACCGAGGTCGACGCCGAGCTGATCCCGACGCGCGTCGCCGACGTCGCCGGGACGCCGTTCGACTTCCGCACGCCGCGCGCGGTCGGCGAGCGCATCCGCGACGGCGCCGAGCAGCTGCTGCGCGCCCGCGGCTACGACCACAACTGGATCCTCGACGGCGACGGTGCGGTCCGACAGCTCCGCCGCGCGGCGCGCCTCGTCGACCCGGCGAGCGGCCGCGTCCTCGAGGTCGAGACGACCGAGCCCGGCGTCCAGTGCTATGCCGGCAACCAGCTCGACGGCCGACTGGTCGGCAGCCAGGGGCGCGCTTATCGGCAGAGCGACGGCCTCTGTCTCGAGACGCAGCACTTTCCCGATTCGCCGAACCGTGCCGACTTCCCCTCGACCGTGCTGCGCCCGGGCGAGACGTTCACCAGCACGACGGTGCATCGCTTCGCGACGCTCGCGCGCGAGGCCGCCGGCTGATCGGAGCAGGCGCGCGGAGCGAGCGCCGCGCGACTCGGTGCGCTCAGGCGTCGTGGGCGCGCGCGCGGCGGTCGCGCAGCATGCGATCGACGCACTCGCCGAGGCGGCGCGCGTCGAAGGGCTTTCTCAGGTAGGCGTTGTAGCCGTCGAAGCCGGTGCGCACGTCGGCCTCGTCGAGGCTGGTGTGCATCGCGATCATCGACGAGCGCGTCCGCGGGTCCTTGCGCAGCGCGCGGCCGACCGCGAGGCCGTCCATGCCCGGCATGTCGACGTCGAGGATGAACGCGTCGAAGACTTCGCGTGCCGCGGCGACGAGCGCCGCGTCGCCGCTCGCGACCGCCTCGACGCTGTAGCCGGCGGCCTCGAGCGAGAGCGTCACGAGCTCGCGCATGACATAGGAATCGTCGACCGCCAGCACGCGTCCGCGCGACGGAGAAACGTTCGAGGAGGGCATGGGCGCGAAGCATATCGAGCGATCCGCGTTTGCGACAGGGCGCCAACCAGCGGCGGCAGAGCGCCGGCGGCGCTGCCTCAAAGCGCGGCATGCGGCGGTCGTCCGCGCCGGTCCGGTGTCGCGCTCACTTGGCAGCAGGTTATGCACAGGGTTGTTCACCCGGGTGGTGGAAAAATATTTTTTGCAACAGCCGCAGGAACGTGCGGAATCAACAATCGACCGCTCGGCGCCGTGCTGGCGCCGCGGGCACTCGATTCCTCCATGCACAACGTCTCGGTCGCGATCCGGCGCGACGCGGCGATCGGCGAGACCGATCGGCGCCTCTTCGGCGCGTTCGTCGAGCACGTCGGCCGCTGCGTCTACGGCGGCCTCTACGAGCCCGGGCATCCGAGCGCCGACGCGAACGGCTTTCGCGCCGACGTCCTCGCGCTCGTCCGCGAGCTCGGCGTCACCCTCGTGCGTTATCCCGGCGGCAACTTCGTCTCGGGCTATCGGTGGGAAGACGGCGTCGGCCCGCGCGAGCGGCGGCCGCGCCGGCTCGACCTCGCGTGGCTCGCGACCGAGACGAACGCGTTCGGCACCGACGAGTTCGTCGACTGGTGCCGGGCTGCCGGCGCCGAGCCGATGCTCGCAGTCAATCTCGGAACGCGCGGCGGCGACGCCGCGCGGCGGCTCGTCGAGTACTGCAATCACCCGGGCGGCACCGAGCTGTCGGACCTGCGCATC
>DASSRF010000228.1:0-3828 GCA_035701945.1 Caldimonas sp.
GCGCGGCGTCGAACAGCGCGGCGTCCATCAGCTTGAGGTCGGGGCTGATCGTCGGCATGAAGTCCATCAGCGCGAGGATCTCGCGCTGCAGGTCGATGCCCGGCGCGATCTCGATCAGCTCGAGACCGCCGCCCGCGGCGAGACGGAAGACGCAGCGCTCGGTCACGTAGAGGACGCGCTGGCCGCGCTCGCGTGCGCGCGTGCCGCTGAACGTGCGGTGCTCGACCGCGCGAACGAACTTGCGGCACGTTCCCTCGCTGTCGATCCGCACCTTGCCGTCGGCGACGTGGACCTGGAGATCGCCGGCGGTGAAGGTGCCGACGAAGACGACCTCGCGCGCCGCCTGGCTGATGTTGATGAAGCCCCCGGCGCCGGCGAGCCGCGTGCCGAACTTGCTGACGTTGAGGTTGCCTTCGGCGTCGGCCTGGGCGAGACCGAGGATCGCGACGTCGAGACCGCCGCCGTCGTAGAAGTCGAACTGGCTCGGCTGGTCGATCACCGCCTGCGTGTTGACGGCGGCGCCGAAGTTGAGCCCGCTCGCCGGAACGCCGCCGATGACGCCCGGCTCGGCGGTCAGCGTCAGCAGGTCGAACGCCTTCTCCTCGGCGGCGACGTCGGCGACGCCCTCGGGCATGCCGATGCCGAGATTGACGACGGCGTTGCGCCTGAGCTCGAGCGCGGCGCGCCGCGCGATCACCTTGCGCGCGCCGAGCGCGAGCGGCGCGAAGGTGCTCATCGGCACCCGGATCTCGCCGGCGAACGCTGCGCTGTACTGCGTCGCGAACGTCTGCATGTGGTGCTCGGGGCGCTCGGCGACGACGACGCAGTCGACGAGGACGCCCGGCACCTTGACCTGGCGCGGATGGAGCGAGCCGCGCTCGGCGACGCGCTCGACCTGGGCGATCACGATCCCGCCGCTGTTGTGCGCCGCCATCGCGATCGCGAGCGACTCGAGCGTCAGCGCCTCGTGCTCCATCGTGAGGTTGCCGTCGGCGTCGGCGGTCGTCGCGCGGATGATCCCGACCTGGATCGGGAACGCCTTGTAGAAGAGCACCTCTTCGCCGTCGATCTCCATCAGGCGGACGAGGTCGTCGTGCGTGGCGGCGTTGACCTTGCCGCCGCCCTGGCGCGGGTCGACGAAGGTGCCGAGCCCGACCTTGGTGAGCGTTCCGGGCTTGCCGGCGGCGATGTCGCGAAACAGATGCGAGATCACTCCCTGCGGCAGGTTGTACGCCTCGATCTCGCCCGCGACCGCGAGCTCCTGGAGCTTGGGAACGAGCCCCCAGTGGCCGCCGACGACGCGCTTGACGAGCCCGCGGTGGCCGAAGTGGTTGAGGCCGCGCGTCTTGCCGTCGCCCTGGCCGGCCGCGTAGACGAGCGTCAGCGCGCGCGGCGCGCCGACGCCGGTCTCCGCCTCCGTCGCGAGAAACCTCTGCTCGAGCGCGAGCGCGACGCCCTCCGGAAAGCCGATGCCGACGAAGCCGCTCGTCGCGACGGTGTCGCCGTCGTGGATCAGGCGCACCGCCTCTTCGGCGCCGACGATCTTGTTGCGTGGCGCCGAGTGCGACGCGTTGGGCGCGTGAAGCTTCATGGCATCGAGGCGAATGGCAGCGCGGCTGCGACGCTCGACTGTGCCGCGCGGCGGCGCCGATGGCTAGTCCGGTGCTGCCCCAAAGTCCAAGCGACCGCGCGCATGCGCTGGACGACAATCGGCACGTCGCGACCGTCGGCGCCGTTGGTCGACGCGGCGGCGGCCGGGCGCGACGCAGAGTTCATTTCGAGAGGAGCACGAGGTGCGACTGGCCCCCTATGTCAAGTTCCGCGAGGAGAAGTTCGGCGGCGTGCTGTTCGAGACGCGCTCCGAGAAGGTCTATACGCTCAACCCGACCGGCGCGGCCGTGATCCGCGAGATCGCGAGCGGCGACGAGGCGGCGATCGCGGCCAGGCTGAAGGACCGCTTCGCCGACCAGGGCGGGGCGATCGAGCGCGAGGTCGGCGCGTTCATCGCGCAACTGCGCGAGCGCGGGCTGCTCGAGGCGTGAGCGAAGTCGCCTCAGCCGCGGCCGCCGAGGCCGAGGACCTCGCGGCGCCGCTCTACGTCGCCTGGCAGATCACCAACGAGTGCAACCTCGCGTGCCTGCACTGCATCGAGGAGAGCGGGCCAGGCAAGGCGTTCGCCGACGAGCTCGACCGCGAGCAGGTCTTCTCGGTGCTCGACCAGTTGCTCGACCGCGAGGTGCCGTACCTCTCGTTCTCGGGCGGCGAGCCGATGCTGCACCCGCACTTCTTCGCGATGGTCGAGCGCGCGTGCTCGCGCGGCGCGCAGCTCAAGATCGAGACCAACGCGCACTACCTCGACCCTGCCAACGCGGCGCGGCTGAAGGAGCTCGGCGTCAAGGCGGTGCAGGTCAGCCTCGACGGCGCGTCGACGGCCACGTTCGGGCGCATGCGCGTGCGCGGCGAGTTCGACAAGGTCCTCGACGGCATCCGCAACCTGCGCGACGCCGGCGTTCCGATCGAGATCAACTTCTCGCCGGCGAAGTTCAACCTCCACGAGATCGGCAACGTCGTCGATCTCGCGTACGAGCTCGGCGCCTACAGCTTCTACACCGGCCGCACGATGTACACCGGAAACGCGGTGAAGGCGTGGCGCCATCTCGAGGTCACCGACGAGCAGTACGACGAGTACTTCGACGCGCTGCGAGCGAAGACGATCGAATACCGCGGCCGGATGCGCGTCCACTTCCACGAGGCGGGCCTGCTCGAGGAGCTGCGCTATCGCGTCCGGCACCCGGCGGCGCTCCTGATCGTGCTGCCGAACGGCCTCGTCAAGCTGATCAACGCGCTGCCGTTCGTCTGCGGCGACTTTCGCCGCGACACGCTCGACCAGATCTGGGCGAACTTCCGCCGCGCCTGGCGCGACCCGCGCGTCGCCGGATTCGTCGACGAGCTCGCCGCCGATCCCGCGCGGACGCGGTCGCTGCACCAATGGATCCCGGTCTGAGCGGCGCTGCGCTCGAACGCGCGCCGGGCGCGCGGGCGCTGTGGCGGCGCATCCTCGCCGTCTGCAGCCTCGTTCGCTACCGCTTCTTCCTCTATGCAGGGCTCCTGCCCTACCTGCTCGGCGGAGCGTGGGCGTACGCGATCGATCACCGCTTCGACGCGACCCTCTTCTTCAGCGGCCTCGCCGGCGTCGTCCTCGCCGTCGTCGGCGTCGAGGCGTTCAACGAGTACTTCGACTCGCGGATGGGCACCGACCGCGTCTTCAATCCCGCCGAGCTGCCGCCGATGTCGGACGCCGTGCTCTGGCTCGGCGTCGCCGCGTTCGCCGGCGCGCTCGCGGTCGGCATCCACCTGACGCTCGTCGGCGGCTGGCCGATCCTCGCCTTCGCGCTGCTCGGCGGGATGGCCGCGATCTTCTACGTCGCGCCGCCGATCCGCTGGGCGTACCGCGGTCTCGGCGAGCTCGTGATCGCGCTCTCGTACGGGCCGTGGATGGTGCTCGGCAGCCTCTACCTGCACACGCGAACGCTGTCGTGGCCGGCGCTCGTCGTCTCGCTCGTCCCGGGCTTTCTCATCATGGCGCTCGCGGTCGTCAACGCGATCCCCGACTACCACCAGGACCGGCTCGTCGGCAAGCGCAACCTCTGCGTCCGCCTCGGCCGGCGTCGCGCCGTCACGCTCTACCTCGCGCTCGCGAGCGCCGGGCTGCTCGTCGTCCCGATCGCCGTCGCCGCCGGCGTCCTGCCGTGGCCGTGCCTCGCGGCGCTGCTCGCGATGCCGCTCCTCGTCAAGAGCGGCCGCGTCGCCCGCGCGACGTACGAAACG
>DASSRF010000229.1:0-2039 GCA_035701945.1 Caldimonas sp.
CGCGCTGGCTGCAGGTCGCGAACGACGCAGCGCCGGGCGCTGCACCGCGGCTGCACGGCCAGCACGAGCGGCTCGGCGTCGTCGCGATGGAGTACCTCGCGCCCGCCGAGCATCGGCTGTGGAAGGACGAGCTTCGCCGCGGCAACGCCGCCGTCGCGACCGCGCGCGCTGTCGGCGCGACGCTCGCGCGCATCCACGCGTACACCGCGGCGCGCCGCGAGCTCGCGTCGACGTTCGACTCCGACGCGATCTTCTTCGCGATCCGCCTCGAGCCGTACCTGCTCGCGACGGCCGAGCGCCATCGCGACCTCGCCGGCACGCTCGCGGCGCTCGTCGAACGGACGCGAGCGCATCGCGCCGCGCTCGTGCACGGCGACGTCAGTCCGAAGAACATCCTCGTCGGTGCGCGCGGGCCGGTCTTTCTCGACGCCGAGTGCGCGTGGTGGGGCGACCCCGCGTTCGACCTCGCGTTCTGCCTCAACCACCTGCTGCTGAAGTGCCTGTGGACGCCGTCGGCGCGCGCCGGCTTTCTCGCCTGCTTCGATGCGCTCGCCGGGGCGCATCTCGAAGGCGTCGACTGGGAGCCGCGCGACGCGCTCGAGCGGCGCGCCGCGGCGCTCCTGCCGGCGCTGCTGCTCGCGCGCGTCGACGGCAAGTCGCCGGTCGAGTACCTGAGCGACGAGCGCGACCGCGCGACCGTGCGACGCGTCGCGCGGCAGCTGCTGCAGTCGCCGGTCGAGCGCGTCGCTGCGGTCGCCGCTGCCTGGCGCGAGGAGATCGGGCGTTGAGCGAGGCGCGCATCGCACGCGTCCACGGGCGCCGCGTCTGGGACAGCCGCGGCCGGCCGACCGTCGAGGCCGAGGTCACGCTCGTCGACGGCGCGGTCGGCCGCGCGATCTGTCCGGCGGGTGCGTCGAAGGGCGCGCGCGAGGCGCTCGAGCTGCGCGACGGCGGCGCCGCGTTCGCAGGTTTTGACGTCGCCCGTGCCGTCGCCAACGTCGACGGCGAGATCGCGCGTGCGCTCGTCGGCAGCCGGGCCGACGACCAGGCCGCGCTCGACCGCCGCCTGATCGAGCTCGACGGCACCGCTGGGAAGACGAGGCTCGGCGCCAACGCGACGCTCGCGGTCTCGATGGCTGCGGCGCACGCGGTCGCGGCGTCGCGCGGCGTCGCGCTCTGCGAGTCGATCGGCGGCGCCGAAGCGACGCTGCTGCCGATGCCGCAGATCCAGGTCTTCGGCGGCGGCGCGCACGCGTCGCGTCGCGTCGACGTCCAGGACTTCATGGTCGTCTGCCCGGGCGCGGCGAGCTTCGCCGAGGCGATCGCGTGGACCGCCGAGGTCCATCGCAGCGCCGGCGAGCTGATGGCGGCGCGCGGTCGGCTCGCCGGCGTCGCCGACGAAGGCGGCTGGTGGCCCGACTTCGCGAGCAACGAGGAAGCGCTCGAGACGCTCGTCGCCGCGATCGAGCGTGCCGGCCGCGTGCCCGGCGACGAGGTCGCGATCGCGCTCGACGTCGCCGCGTCCGAGCTCGGCAGCGACGGCGGCTACGCGCTCGGCCTCGAGTCGCGCCGGCTCGATCGCGACCAGTGGATCGAGCTGCTGCTCGGCTGGACACGGCGCTACCCGATCGTCTCGATCGAGGACCCGCTCGCCGAGGACGACGATGAAGGCTTCGCGCGCTTCACGCGCGCCGCCGGCGAGCGGATGCAGGTCGTCGGCGACGACTTCCTCGTCTCCGACGCCGCGCTCGTCCGCGACGCCGCCGCGCTCGGCGCTGCCAACGCCGTGCTCCTGAAGCCGAACCAGCGCGGCACGCTGACCGAGACGCTCGATGCCTGGCGCGCCGCGCAGGACGTCGGCTACGCCGGGATCGTCTCGGCGCGCTCGGGCGAGAGCGAGGACACGACGATCGTCCACCTCGCGGTCGGCTGGCGCGTCGGCCAGCTCAAGGTCGGCTCGTTCGCGCGCAGCGAGCGGATGGCGAAGTGGAACGAGGCGCTGAGGATCGAGGAGAGGCTCGGCGCGCGCGCGCGCTTCG
>DASSRF010000230.1:0-10772 GCA_035701945.1 Caldimonas sp.
TCGCCCTGCGCGATGATGTGGAAGCTGTTGCCGTCCTCGCCCTTGCGGTAGAGCGCATGACCGAAGTGGAAGCGCTGCCACTTGGCGCGGTGCACGACCTCCCACAGCTCGACGTCGCCGAAGTTCGCGAAGAACTCGAGCGTGCGCAGCAGCACGAAGCGCTCCGAGTCGAGGACGCCCTGGAACTGGCCGCGCGGCACCTGCTGCGTCGTCACCAGTGACGAGATCGCCTGCGCGAACTCGTCCCAGTCGTCGTAGCGCTCGCCCGGCTGCTTGGCGAGCGCCTTCTGGATGACGTCGTCGAGCCCTTGCGTGACGCCGGCGCGCAAGCCGACGAGCGTCGCCGGCCTGACGTTGTAGATCTGGTGCATCATGGCCGACTGCACCTGCGCGTCGAACAGCGGCCGGCCGGCGATCAGGTGGTACATGACGGCGCCGAGCGAGTAGATGTCGGCGCGGCAGTCGATCGTGCCGCCGTCGAGCTGCTCGGGCGACATGTAGGCGAGCGAGCCGACGCGGTGGATCTGCGTGACGTCCGAGCCGAGGTTCAGGACGCTGCCGAAGTCGGTGATCTTGACGTCGGTGATGATCCCGTTGGTCAGGACGGCAAGCAGGTTCGCGGGCTTGACGTCGCGGTGGATGAGGCCCTGGCGGTAGACGTAGCCGAGCGCCATCGCGCACTTGAAGCCGATCTCGACGATCAGCTCGAGCGAGAGCAGCTGGTCGGCGCGGCAGTAGGGCCTGAGCGTGCTGCCGGCGACGTACTCCATGACGAGGTACGGACCGGCGGGATCGGTGACGGCGTCGAAGATCTGGACGACGTTCGGGTGCTGCAGGCGGCCGACGAGAGCGGCTTCGGCGGCGAAGAAGCGCTCCGAATAGTGGCCGTCGACCGGGTCGCCGCCGATCGGCGAGCGCACCCGCTTGATCGCGACGTTGCGGCGCTGGAAGTCGTCCCAGCCGAGGAAGACCTCGCTCGTCGCGCCGTCGCCGAGGCGCCCGAGGATGCGGTACTTGCCGATGTGCGACGGCAGCGCAGCGTCGCTGGCCGATGCTTCGGCCTGGGCGGCGGCGGTCGCGGCGACGGACATCGTGCGGGCGGATCGGGCGCGGCATTCTTGCATCCGCGCCGGCCGCACGGCGCACCGGCGCGCACAACGACCTTGCCTTATTCACGGTTGCGAGTGACTTCTCGTTACGCGGCCGATCGCCGGGATGCGCCTCGTAGAATCGAGTCGATGATCGCGGCCCGTGAAGAACTGCTCGATGCGCTGCGCGCCGCGATCGCCGAAGTCAGTCCCGGCCATCCGCTTCCCGCCGCGTTCGAGACGCCGCGCCAGGCCGAGCATGGCGACCTCGCCGTCACCGCGGCGATGCCGCTCGCCAAGGCGCAGCGTCGCAATCCGCGCGACGTCGCCGCCGAGCTGATCGCCGCGCTGCGCGCGAAGACCGCGGTCGATCGCTGGGTCGAGTCGATCGCCGTCGCCGGGCCCGGCTTCATCAACCTGCACCTGCGCGCCGCGGCGCGGCAGCAGGTCGTCGCCGAGGTGCTCGCCGCCGGCGCCGATTTCGGCAAGCGCGCCGCGAACGGCGAGCCGGTCCTCGTCGAATTCGTCTCGGCCAACCCGACCGGGCCGCTGCACGTCGGCCACGCCCGCCAGGCGGCGCTCGGCGACGCGATCTGCAACCTGCTCGAGACGCAGGGCCGGCGCGTCGTCCGCGAGTTCTATTACAACGACGCCGGGGTGCAGATCGCGACGCTCGCGCAGTCGGTGAAGGCGCGCCTCGACGGCCTCGTCCCGGGCGACCCCGGCTGGCCCGACGCCGCGTACAACGGCGACTATGTCGCCGACATCGCCGCCGACTTCGCCGCCGGCAAGACCGTGCGCGCCGACGACCGTGTCTTCACCGCGTCGGCCGACGCGAACGATCTCGACGCGATCCGCCAGTTCGCGGTCGCCTACCTGCGCCACGAGCAGGACCTCGACCTGCAGGCGTTCGGCGTCCGCTTCGACCACTATTACCTCGAGTCGAGCCTGTACGCGAGCGGCCGCGTCGAGGCGACGGTCGAGCGCCTCGTCGCCGCCGGCAAGACTTACGAGGAGGGCGGCGCGCTCTGGCTGCGCACGACCGAGTACGGCGACGACAAGGACCGCGTGATGCGCAAGTCCGACGGCAGCTACACGTACTTCGTTCCCGACGTCGCCTACCACCTCGCCAAGTTCGAGCGCGGCTTTCGCAAGGCGATCAACATCCAGGGCACCGATCACCACGGCACGATCGCGCGCGTCCGCGCCGGGCTGCAGGCCGCCGGCGCGGGAGTGCCGCGCGGCTACCCCGACTACATCCTCAACACGATGGTGCGCGTCGAGCGCGGCGGCCAGGAAGTGAAGATCTCGAAGCGCGCCGGCCAGTACGTGACGTTGCGCGACCTGATCGACTGGACGAGCCGCGACGCGGTGCGCTTCTTCATGCTGAGCAGGAAGGCCGACACCGAGTTCACGTTCGACATCGACCTGGCGCTCAAGCAGAACGACGAGAACCCGGTCTTCTACGTCCAGTACGCGCATGCGCGCATCTGCTCGGTCCTCGAGCAGTTCAGGGCGCTGGGCGGCGACGCGACGGCGCTCGCCGGCGCCGACCTCGCGCTGCTGACGGCAGCGAGCGAGACCGCGCTGCTGCGCAAGCTCGCCGAGTACCCCGCGATGCTCGCCGCCGCGGCCGCGAGCCTCGCGCCGCACGAGGTGACGTTCTACCTGCGCGAGCTGGCGGCGACCTTCCACAGCTACTACGCCGCCGAGCGCTTCCTCGTCGACGATCCCGCGCTGGCGCGGGCCCGGCTGGCCCTGCTCGCGGCGACGCGGCAGGTCCTGGCGAACGGGCTGGCGGTGCTCGGCGTCGGCGCGCCCGAGCGGATGCAACGAGAGACCACAGAGGCATGAAGGCACACGGTTCGCGGTCCGCCCAGCGAGGCGGCTTCCTCATCGGATTCGTCGTCGGCATCCTGATCGGGCTCGCCGCGGCGCTCGCCGTCGCCCTTTACGTCACGAAGGCGCCGGTGCCGTTCATCAACAAGGTGCCGATGCGATCGCCGGCTCAGGACGCCGCCGAGGCCGAGCGCAACCGCAACTGGGACCCGAACAGCGCGCTCGCGGGCAAGAACCCGGCGCCGGGGACGTCGGCGTCGGGGGTCGTCTCGGGGACCGAGCCGCCGGTGCGCCCGGCGGTCGCGCCGCAGACGATCGAGCCGCCGGCACCGCCCGCGACCGCGTCGCAGCCGCGGACGGCGCGCGCGCCGGCCAGCGGCGCGGTCGGCGCTTCGCCGCGCCAGACGACCGCGGGCGGCGGCGCCTTCACGTATTTCGTGCAAGCCGGCGCTTACTCGCGCAGCGAGGACGCCGAGCAGCAGCGCGCCAAGCTCGCGATGCTCGGGATGGACAGCCGCCTCACCGAGCGCGAGCAGGGCGGCAAGATGGTCTACCGCGTCCGCGTCGGCCCGTTCGAGCGGCGCGAGGACGCCGAGTCGACGAAAGAGAAGCTGACCGACTCCGGAGTCGACGCCGCGCTCGTCGCCGTGCAGAAGTAGCGCGACGGCTTCGCTCTCGACGCCGCGATCCGGTCACACTGCCATCGCCATGCAACGCCGCCACTTCTCCCGCCTGCTCTCCGCCGGCATCGCCGGCGTCGCCCTGCCGCTCGCGTCGGCGCAACCGAAGACGCAGCCGAAGACGCCGGTCGAAGGCGTCCACTACGTTCGCCTCGCCGAGCCGGCGCCCGCCGGGCCGCCGGGCAAGATCGAGGTGATCGAGTTCTTCTGGTACGAGTGCCCCCACTGCAACGCGTTCGAGCCGGCGCTCGAGGCGTGGACGAAGCGTCAGGCCGACGACGTCGCGTTCCGGCGCGTCCCGGTCTGGTTCCGCGAGGAGCCGTTCGCCGCGCAGCAGCGGCTCTTCTACGCGCTCGAGGCGCTCGGTGTGCTGCCGACGCTGCACCGCAAGGTCTTCTATGCGATCCACGGCGAGCGCTTCCGCATGCGCACTCCCGAGGACTTCTCGGCGTTCGCGCTGAAGAACGGGATCGATCCGCTCAAGTTCATCGCCGCGTACAACTCGTTCGGCGTGCAGTCGAAGGCGCAGCAGGCGCGGCAGACCGCGTCGGCGTACAAGATCGACGCCGTTCCGGCGATGGGCGTCCAGGGCCGCTACTACACCAACGGGACGCTCGCCAACACCGGCGCGAGCGCCGGCGGCTCGGTCGATCGCATGCTCGGCGTCGTCGACGTCCTCGTCGCGCACGTCCGCCACGGCAATCGGGCCTGAGGCCCGCCGGAGCGCCGCGTCCGACCACCGCACCGGCCCGGTGCGCAAGGAATTCACGGCGGCGTTCCTGCCGCGGCGCGTTGGCGCTGGCATAGAATGGCCTGCAAGATTCATGCCGCCATGCGGAACCACGCTCTCTCCGTGCCCCACCTCTCCTGGCGCCGATGGCGCACCGCCGCCGCCGTCGCCGCCGCCTTCGTCGCGCTGCCCGCGTCGCACGCGGAGAAGGCCGACCGCTACAAGCCGCTGAACGTCGAGGCCGACCTGCCGGGCAAGATCGACCTGCTGCGCCAGTTCGTCGTCTTCAACGGCAACGTCGTCGTCACCAAGGGAACGATGACGATCCGCGCCGACCGGATCGAGATCCGCGAGCTCCCCGACGGCTACCACACCGCCGTCGCGTTCGGCTCGCCGGGCCACCACGCGACGTTCCGCCAGAAGCGCGACGTCCCCGACGAGTACATCGCCGGCGACGCCGAGCGGCTCGAGTACGACGGCAAGTCCGACGTCATCCGCTTCGTCAACAACGCGTCGGTCCGACGGCTGCGCGGCGGCGAGACCGCCGACGAGGTCTCGGGCAACCTCGTCACCTACGACAGCACGACCGAGGTGTTCAGCGTCAGCGGCGGTGCGACGCCGACGGCGACGAACCCCGGCGGACGCATTCGCGTGACGCTGATGCCCAAGGAAGGCACCGCAGCGGCAGCCGAAGCCGCGCGGGCCGCGAGCGCCGCCGCGAGCGCGCCCGGTTCGCCGCAGCTGCGCACCGCGCCGGGGCTGGGAGAGCACCGATGAGCACCGTGGCGGCGGCCGACGCCGGCGCGCATCGCCTCGAAGCGCGCGGGTTGCGCAAGTCGTACGGTTCGCGCAAGGTCGTCGACGGCGTCCGCCTGAGCGTGAAGAGCGGCGAGGTCGTCGGCCTGCTCGGTCCGAACGGCGCCGGCAAGACGACGAGCTTCTACATGATCGTCGGCCTGATCCGTCCCGACGGCGGCGAGATCACGATCGAAGGCCGTCGGGTCGAGCGCATGCCGATCCACCAGCGGTCGCGGCTCGGCCTTTCGTACCTGCCGCAGGAACCGTCGATCTTCCGCAAGCTCGACGTCGAGGAGAACATCCGCGCCGTCCTCGAGCTGCAGCTGGGCGGCGACGGCAGGCCGCTCGGCAAGGCCGCGATCGAGGAGATGCTCGAGCGGCTGCTGCGCGACCTCTCGATCGAGAAGCTCCGCGCATCGGCAGCGCCGGCGCTCTCGGGCGGCGAGCGCCGCCGCGTCGAGATCGCGCGCGCGCTCGCGACGCAGCCTCGCTTCATCCTCCTCGACGAGCCGTTCGCCGGCATCGATCCGATCGCGGTGATCGAGATCCAGCGCATCATCGGCTTCCTGAAGGAGCGCGGCATCGGCGTGCTCATCACCGACCACAACGTGCGCGAGACGCTCGGCATCTGCGACCGCGCCTACATCATCAGCGAAGGTCGCGTGCTCGCCGAAGGCACGCCGGCCGAGATCGTCGCCAACGCCGACGTCCGCAAGGTCTACCTCGGCGAGCACTTCCGCATGTAGACCTGGCCATGAAGCAGACGCTCCAGGTCCGACTCTCGCAGCATCTCGCGCTGACGCCGCAGCTGCAGCAGTCGATCCGGTTGCTGCAGCTGTCGACGCTCGAGCTGCACCAGGAAGTCGAGCAGATGCTCGAGCAGAACCCGTTCCTCGAGGTCGAGGAGGACACCGCGCCGGCGTTCGAACCGCTCGCCGAGCCGATCCTGCCGGCCGAGCGCGCCGGCGAGCGCGAGGCGGAGCGCGCCGCCGAGCCGGGCGGCGACGGGCCCGACGCCGGCGAGCCGACTGCGCTCGACGCCGCCGCCGAGTTCGGCGCCACCGACCGCGAGGACTGGGAGAACGGCACCGAGCACGAGGACTTCGACGGCATTCGCGAGACGCCATCGGCGGCGCGGGCCAGCGGCGAGTTCGACGACGACGGCGACGGCGACCGCGACACCGTCGCGCAGACGCTGCAGGACCACCTGCGCAGCCAGCTCGCCGGGATGCGGCTCGCGCCGGCCGACGCCGCCGCGGTCCTCGTCCTCATCGATTCGCTCGACGACGACGGCTACCTCGCCGATCCGCTCGAGGACATCGCGGCGCGGCTCGTCGAGAGCGGTCTCGTCGCCGACATCGGCCAAGGCGAAGAGAGCGACGGCGATCCGCTCGAGCCGGTGGTCGCGCAGCTGCGCTGCGCACTGCGCTACCTGCAGAGCATGGAGCCGACCGGCGTCGGCGCGCGCGACCTCGCCGAGTGCCTGACGCTGCAGCTGCGCACGCGCGAGCGCTCGGAAGCGCAGGCGATCGCGATCATCGTCTGCAAGAGCCACCTGCCGCTGCTCGCCAGGCGCGACTTGAAGAAGCTGATGGCGGCGACCGGCGCCGACGAGACGCTGCTGCGCGAAGCGCAGGCGCTGATCGTCGCGTGCGAGCCGAAGCCGGCCCGGCCGTTCGCGCGCGCCGAGGCCAACATCGTCGTTCCCGACGTCATCGTCCAGCGCTCGGGCCGCAGCTGGAAGGTGCAGCTCAATCCGGACGTGATGCCGAAGCTGCGCATCAACGATCTCTACGCGAGCGCGATCCGCCAGCACCGCGGCTCGGGCGCGCTCAACGGCGCCGGCCCGTCGCTCAACGCGCGGCTGCAGGAAGCGCGCTGGTTCGTCAAGAACATCCTGCAGCGCTTCGACACGATCCAGCGCGTCTCGCAGGCGATCGTCGAGCGGCAGAAGAGCTTCTTCACGCACGGCGCGATCGCGATGAAGCCGCTCGTGCTGCGCGAGATCGCCGACGAGCTCGGCCTGCACGAGTCGACGATCTCGCGCGTCACGACCGCCAAGTACATGGCGACGCCGTTCGGCACGTTCGAGCTCAAGTACTTCTTCGGCTCCTCGCTCGGAACCGATGCCGGCGGCGCGGCGTCGAGCACCGCGGTGCGCGCGCTGATCCGCCAGATCGTCGCCGCCGAGGACCCGGCCAAGCCGCTCTCCGACAGCCAGATCTCGCAGATGCTCGACGAGCAGGGCATCCACGTCGCCCGGCGCACGGTCGCCAAGTACCGCGAAGCGCTGAAGATCGCGCCGACGCAGCTGCGCAAGGCGATGTAGCGGGGCTCCGCTTGTTCATCGGCTCGCTCGCACGCGGGCGCGGGCGGCGGGTGGCCGATTTCCTCCAGGGCGCCCTGGCGTCCCGAACCCGTGCGAATGACCGCGAACGATCAGCGCTCGCCGGGACGCGTCGCAACGAGCGGGATCGTCGTCGACTCGACGTCGATCAGCGGCCCGAGCTCCCACACGTTGCGGTAGCCGTGGTCGTAGAGCGCGACGAAGGTCGAGAGGTTCAGCGAAGCGCTCGCCAGCTTCTTCGGAAACGCGCTCTCGGCACCGCGGAAGTTGTTGTTGCAGTAGATCAGGATGCGCACACCCTTGTCGGGCAGCAGCGCGGCGAGCGAGTCGATCGCGATGTCGGGAAAGCTCAGATGGATCGCGCCCTCGACGTGCAGCTCGTCGTATTTCTCCTTGCTGCGCGCGTCGAGCACGACCGTTCCCGGCTCGCCGCTCATGCGCACGAACTCGCTCTCGGAGACGCGGTGGCGCTCGCGCTCGGCGAGCGCGGCGCCGGCGACGCGGAGGAACGCGGACGGATCGATCGCAGGGTTGACAATCGCCTGGTCCGCCTGCGCGCTCTGCGCAGCGGCCGCGAAGCTCGCGAAGAGGACGATCGTCGACACGATCAGCTTTGCCATCATCGGACGTGCCATGCGATGCCCCCGATCGGTCGCTGCGGCTGGTCTCCACTGAACGTCGCCGAGGGCGCGACTGTTGACGCGCCGGTTCACCGCTTGCCCGGTTCCTTTCGATGCCGTTGCCCTTGTTCCTCCCCTGCGCCGCCGGCGTCGAAGCGCTCCTCGAGGCCGAGGTCCGCGCCCTGCTGCCCGGCGCCGACGTGCGTGCCGCGCGCGGCGGCGTCGCGCTCGCGGGCGATCCGCACGAGGTCATGGTGCTCAACCTCGAGAGCCGACTCGCGCAGCGGGTGCTGATCGAGGTCGCCGAGGGCGCGTACCGCGACGAGCGCGACCTCTACGAGCTCGCCCGCGGCGTCGCGTGGTCGGCCTGGATCACGCCGCGGCAGACGCTTCGCGTCGACAGCACCGCGCAGCGCAGTCCGTTGCGCAGCCTCAACTTCGCGGCGCTGCGCGTCAAGGACGCCGTCTGCGACCGCATGCGCGACGAGCACGGCGTGCGGCCGAACGTCGACACCGCGCGGCCCGATCTCGGCATCGTCCTCCATGCCGGCGCCGAGCGCGCGGCGGTGTACGTCGACAGCTCGGGGGAGTCGCTCTTCAAGCGCGGCTGGCGCGAGGACCAGGGCGACGCGCCGCTCAAGGAGACGCTCGCCGCCGCGATGCTCGCCGCCGCCAGCTGGCGCGGCACGCCCGAGTGTGGCGGCGCGCTGCACGATCCGTGCTGCGGCTCGGGAACGATCGCGATCGAAGCGGCGCAGATCGCGATGGGGATGGCGCCGGGGCGGCTGCGCAGGTTCGCGTTCGAGCGGCTGCTGCCCTTCGCCGACCGCGAGCGCCGCGCCGACTGGCAGCGGCTGAAGACCGCCGCGGCGGCGCGCGTGCACGCGGCGGCGGTGCCGATCGTCGCGAGCGACATCTCGTTTCGGATGGTCGACTTCGCGCGCCGCAACGCCGCGCGCGCCGGCGTCGCCGCTGCGATCGAGTTCCACGGCGGCGACGCGCTCGAGCGGCCGGCACCGGCGTTGCCGCCCGAGCTGCCAGGGACGCTGATGGTCAACCCGCCGTACGGCGAGCGGATCGACGTCGCGGGCAAGGCGGCGGGCGCGCGCCGCGCCCCGCAGTCGCCCGAGCGCGCTGCCCCCGACGATTTCTTCGCGCGTCTCGCCGCGCACTGGAAGCGCGCCTACACCGCGCACCCGGCCGGCTGGACGGCATGGATCCTGAGCCCCGACCCCAGGCTGCCGAGCGCGATGCGGCTGAAGGAGTCGCGCCGCGTGCCGATGTGGAACGGGCCGATCGAGTGCCGCCTGTTCCGCTTCGATCTCGTCGCCGGCTCGGCGCGCGCGCCTAGGAAGGCCTGACCTCGCGGCGGTTGTGCGCCGCATACCAGGCGAGCGCGGCCGCGGTCAGCAGCACGGGAACGGTCGAGCCGACGTTGATCCACGTCCAGCCCTGCGTCGTCACGAGCGCGCCCGAGCTGAACGAGGTCACCGTCATCGTCGCGAAGATCGTCGTGTCCATCGCCGCCTGCGCGGTCGTCTTCTCCTCGGGCCGGTAGGCGGTCGTGACGAGCGCGGTGCCGCCGATGAAGAGGAAGTTCCAGCCGACGCCGAGCGTCAGCAGCGCGACGACGAAGTGCGCGAGGTCGATTCCCGAGAGCGCGACTGCGATGCAGACCGCGTTGAGGACGACGCCGATCGCCATGATCGGCAGCGCGCCGAAGCGCTTGACGAGGCTGCCGGTGAAGAAGCTCGGCACGAACATGCCGAGCACGTGCCACTCGAGGACGAGCGCCGTGTTGGCGAACGGGTGCGAGCACATCGCCATCGCGATCGGCGTCGCCGCCATGAGCAGGTTCATGACGCCGTAGCCGAAAGCGCAGGCGACGACGGCGACGATGAACACCGGCTGCGACACGATCTGCGCGAGCGGGCGGCCGGGCGCCGCCGCGGTGCGCGCCGGCAGCGGCGGGAAGCGGATCGCCGAGACCGTCGCGAGCGAGCAGAGCGCGACGAGCGCGAGCGCGGCGTAGGCACCGGCGAATTCGGTCGACAGGAGGTTTCTCGTGATGCGCGCGAGGTTCGGCCCGGCGACGGCGCCGAGGATGCCGCCGGCGAGCACCCACGAGATCGCGCGCTCCTTGAACTCGGGCGCGACGATCTCGGTCGCGGCGAATCGATAGAGCCCGGCGTTCGCGTTGTAGTAGCCGGCGAGCGTCGTCCCGGCAACGACGAGCCAGAAGTGGCGGTGCACCGCCGACCACGCGCACAGCGCCGTCGACGCGATCGCGACGACAAGGCCGACCTGGAACGCACGCCGGCGCCCCCACGCGCGCTGATGGCGCGCGACGAGCCCGGCGAAGAGCGCACCGCCGGCGACGTACGCCGTCACCGGCAGCGTCGCCAGCCATGCGCTCGGCGCGAGCGCGAGGCCGACCAGGCCGTTGATCGCGATGAAGGCGACGTTGTTGGTGAGAAAGAAGCCCTGGCAGAGCGTCAGCAGCAGCAGCGCGCGGTTCATCGCCGATCGCCTCGTGCGCCGAGCGAACGCACGCCGAGCCAGGCGAGCCACGCGAGCGGCGCGGTGTCGGCGCGCAGCACGCGAGGTCCGAGGCCGACGCGGACGAAGCCGCGCGCAACCGCCGCGTCCTCCTCGTCGGGCGCGAGGCCG
>DASSRF010000231.1:0-3731 GCA_035701945.1 Caldimonas sp.
CTGAGCGAGCGCGAGCGCTTCGTGCTGCAGATGGTCGAGGTCCGCTGCATGCGCTACGCGGCGCTGGCGGCGGTGCTCGCGATCCGGCCCGAAGCGCTGAAGATGATCGTGTTCCGTGCGCGGAAACGCATCTTCGACCGCACGGCGCAGCTGCTGGGTGGCCGGCCTCGCGCCGAGTCCGGCAGCGCGACCGCTGCGGGGTGCCGCGCGTTCTCGCTCGCGATCGCGTGAAGCGTTGCGGATGATCCGGCGGCGTGTCCCTGCCCGCCGATCGCCTCTTCGTACACTGCCGCGACCTGGTCACGCTGACCGACGGGTCCGCGACCGGCGCGCGCCGCGGCGCCGCGATGCGGCAGCTCGGCGTCGTCGCCGACGGCGCGATCGCCGTGAAGGACGGGCGGATCGCCGCGATCGGACCGACCGACCGCATCGCGCGTGAGTACCGCGCCGACGACGAGCTCGACCTGTCGGGCTACGTCGTGCTGCCTGGGTTCGTCGACTGCCACACGCACCCGGTGTTCAGCAGGACGCGCGAGAACGAGTTCCACCAGCGCGTCGCCGGCGCCGACTACATGGCGATCGCGGCGGCGGGCGGCGGCATCCTGAGCTCGATGCGCGCCGTCCGCGAGACCGGCGTCGCCGAGCTCGCCGAGCACACCGAGCGCCACCTGTGGGGCTTCGCCGCGCACGGCACGACGACCGTCGAGTGCAAGACCGGCTACGGCCTGTCGCTCGACGACGAGGAGAAGAGCCTCGTCGCGCTGCAGCGCGCCGCCGCCGCGGTGCCGCTGTCGATCCGGCGCACGTTCCTCGGCGCGCACGAGGTGCCGCCCGAGTACCGGCAGGATCGCGAAGGCTACGTGCGCCTGTTGTGCGACGAGATGATCCCGCGCCTCGCGCCGCTCGCCGACTACTGCGACGTGTTCGCGGAGCCCGGCGTGTTCGACCGCGCACAGAGCGAACGCATCCTGACGGCCGCCCGCGCGGCGGGCCTGCGGCTGCGTTTGCACGCGGACGAGCTGACGCCGATGGGGGGCGCGGAGCTCGCGGTGCAGCTCGGCGCCGCGTCGGCCGACCATCTCGGCCGCATCTCCGACGCCGGCATCGCCGCGATGGCCGCCAGCGACACCGTCGGCGTGCTGCTGCCGGGCACGATCTTCTTCCTCGGCAAGCCGCACTACGCGCCGGCGCGGCGCATGATCGACGCGGGCTGCGCCGTCGCGATCGCGACCGACTTCAACCCCGGCTCGTGCTACACGCAGTCGATGACACTGATC
Source organism: Caldimonas sp. (assembly GCA_035701945.1). Classification (GTDB taxonomy): domain Bacteria; phylum Pseudomonadota; class Gammaproteobacteria; order Burkholderiales; family Burkholderiaceae_C; genus Schlegelella_A. The sequence continues at coordinate 1,278 of DASSRF010000231.1, forward strand.
CAGACGATCGCCTGCACGCAGATGAAGATGACGCCGGAGGAGGTCGTCACCGCGGCGACGATCAATCCCGCGTACTCGCTGCAGCTCGACGCCGAGGTCGGCACCCTGCACGTCGGCAAGCGCGCGGACCTGTGCGTGCTCGACATCCCGAGCTGGCGCGCGATCGGCTACGCGTTCGGCGGCAACCCGGTCGTGATGACCGTCAAGGACGGCGTGCCGCTCGTCGCGAACGTCACCGAGCGCGACCCAGGCTTCGGGGCGCCTCGCCGCTGACGCGCGGCGCCTCGGCGTCGCGAAGCGTCAGCTCGATCGGGTTCGACACGAGCGTCCCGGCCCAGCTCGTCTTCGCGGCGTCTTCGCCGCCGCGGTGCGCCACCGCCGGGTCGACGGTCCACCACAGCCGCACTCGCAGCGTGCCGTCCGCAGCGCGTTGGAGCGGCAGGTACGCGTAGTCGACCGCGAGGTGCGGGCCGTCGTGGCGGATGCAGCCTTCGGTCGGCGGCGCGACGCGGTAGCTCGCCGCGACGACGAACTCCTTCGTGCTCCACGGCGGCACCACTTCGACGATCGCGTGTGCACCGGTGCCGCAGAAGCCGACCTGCCCGAGGCGGCCCTGCGCGAGTGCCTTGCCGTCGCGATCACATTGCTGCAGCGCGAGACCGTTCTCGAGCACGTTGCCGGAGTACGACATGCCGAGGAACAGCGCCGCCGGGCGGTCGGTGACGTTGCACACGGTCGCGGTCAGCGTCACCGTGTCGCCGGGTGCGACGGCCTTCGCGTCGGCGCGCAGGCCGACCTTCAGGCCGTTGTCGATCGGCGCGTCGACGATGCACAGCGCGAGCGCGCGCTCGATGCGGGTGCGGCACGCCGGTTCCTTCGCCGCGGCGAGTGCACGTTGCAGCAGCGGCAGGTTCGGGGGCCCGCCGCGAATCAGGTCGATCATCGCCGCGTCGGCCGCCGCCGCGTCGCGATTGCCGAGGCGCTGCAGCACGAGATCGACCGCGGAGTGCGGCTGCTGCGCGGCGAGGCACGTGGCGAGCAGGACGGCGGCGGTGACGTTCTTCATGGGCGGCCGAACGGCCACATCGGAACCCGGTTCCCCCGAGGCGTCCCGTCGTGCGACGCGTCGCCTCAACGCGCGTTGCCGCGGGCCTCGCGCCGGCCGACCGCCGCGCGCAGCGCGTTCACCTCGCGAGCGTCCAGGCGGCGGCACGCGCCCTCCGGCTGCTCGCCGAGCTCGATCGGCCCGATCGCGACGCGGTGCAGCGTGTGCACGCGCGAGCCGATCGCCGAGATCATGCGGCGGATCTGCCGGTTGCGCCCTTCGGTCAGCACGATGCGAAGTCGCGTGCTGCGGTCGTCGGCGTCGACACGGTCGACGCGCGCCGGCAGCGTGACGCCGTCGTGCAGCTGGACGCCTGTGCGCAGCGCCGCGATCGCGGCGTCGGGCACGTCGCCCTTGCAGCGCACGACGTACGTCTTCGGCAGCTTGCTCGCCGGCGCGGTGATCGCGTGCGCGAGATCGCTGTCGTTCGTGAACAGCAGCAGCCCCGACGAGTCCGCGTCGAGACGGCCGACCGGCGCTAGCCACGTCGCGCCGTCCGGCAGCAGCGCGTAGACCGTTTCGCGCCCGTGCTCGTCGCGCGCCGTCGTCACGTAGCCGGTCGGCTTGTGCAGCGCCCACACCTCCTTGCCGCGCGCGCGCAGCGGCGCGCCGTCGAACGTCACGCGGTCGCGAACGGCGTCGATCCACGTCTCCGGGTCGCGCACCGCTCGCCCGTTGACCGCGACGCGCCCCGCCCGGATCGCCGCCTGCGCCTCGGTGCGCGAGCAGACGCCCGCGCGCGACAGCAGGCGATCGAGCGTCTTCTTGCCGGTCGTCACGGCGCACACGATCCGCGTTCGTGCGCGGCCCCGCAACGCTGGAAAGGCGCGATGCGGCGCGATACGTCAGGCTCCGCAATGACGCCGCTGCTCGAGTTCGTTCCCAACTTCTCCGAAGGCAGACGCAAGGACGTCGTCGATGCGCTGGTCGCGGCGATGACGGTGGTGGCCGGCGTCAAATGCCTCGGCAGCGAGCTCGACGCGAGCCACAACCGCGCGGTCGTGACGCTGGCGGGGCCGGCGTCGTCGATCGCCGAGGCGGCGGTCAACGGCGCGAAGGCGGCGATCGAGCGCATCGACCTGCGCACGCACAAGGGCGAGCACAAGCGCATGGGCGCGATGGACGTCTGCCCGTTCGTGCCGCTCGCCGGCGCGACGATGGCGGACGCGGTGACGACGGCGAAGCACGTCGGCGCACGCATCGCGAAGCTCGGGCTGCCGGTGTTCCTCTACGCGGAAGCGGCGGGCCGCGAGTCGCGGCGGGTGCTCGGCAACTTCCGCAACAAGGAGTTCGAGGGCCTGATGTCGCTGGTCGGCACCGATCCCGAGTACACGCCGGACTTCGGCCCC
>DASSRF010000232.1:0-16659 GCA_035701945.1 Caldimonas sp.
AGGGCGCCGCGAGCCGCGCATCCACCAGCGTTGCCCGCAACGTCGCCGCGTCGCAGCCGATGATCGCGGCGAGCGCGTCGGCGTCCGCCGCCGGGCGAAGCGCGCCGGCCGCTTCGGCGGCGACGAAGTCGGGGAAACGCCGCGCCAGCGCGAGCAGGCGCGCATCGAGCACGTTCCACGCGATGCCGCCGGGCTGCGCGAGCACCTCGAGCGCGGCTTCGGAATAGCCGAGCGTCTCGTCGTGGAAGCGACGGCCGTGCGCGTTGACCTGGATGCCGCCTTCGGTCATCGGCGCCCAGGTGATGAGGACGCCGTGCGGCACGGCCCACGAGCCGTGGCCCTGGCAGGCACGCAAGTCAGCGAGGCGCGCGCCGAGCGCACGGCCCCACGCGATCGCGCTGCCGTCGTTGCCCGCGTGGCCTGCGAACACGGCATCGCCGAATTCCGGCAGCCACTCGCGCACCATCGCGGCGTTGCCGCCGAAGCCGTTGCAGGCGAGCAGCAGCACCCGGCACGCCAGGTGTTCGACGCGGCCGTCGGGCCGCGCGAAGCCGACCCCGAGCACCCGATCCTCGTCGTCGCACCAGAGCTCGCGCACGAGCGCGTCCGTCAGCAGCGTCGCACCGCTTCGCGTCGCGGCCGCCTCGAGCTCCTGCACGAGCGCCGCGCCGGTGCGCGCCGGCAGCGCGTGCATGCGGCGCTGCGTGTGGCCGGGATAGAGGAAGCCGTCGAGCAGCTCCCAGGCGAGCCCGTGCCGCTGCTGCAGCGCATCGAGCGCGGGACCGATCGCCGCGGTGTACGCCGTCACGAGGTGCGCCGCCGCAGTGCCCCTGGCCTTCGCCTGGATGTCGGCCGCGAACTGCGCCGGGCTGTCGCCGTGCACGCCGGCCGCGCGCTGGACGGCCGTCCCGGCCGCCGGGATGAAGCCCGACGACAGCGCGGTCGAGCCCTGCGGCGCCGCGTCGCGCTCGAGCACGACGCACTCGACGCCGGCATCGCGCAACGCGATCGCCGCCGTCAGACCGCACGCGCCGGCGCCGACGATCGCGACCGGCACTTCGGGCGCGCCCGCCGGCATCGCCCGCGCACGGCGCACGATCGGTCCGGTCATCGCACGCCGCCGACGGAGGTCACGTCGGCCGACGCAGGTACTGGCCGAGCGGCTTGCCGAGGACCTCGCCGTTCTCGTAGATCTTGTGGCCGCGCAGGAACGTGGCATCGACGCGCGCCGAGAGCTCGATGCCCTCGAACGGCGTGTAGCCCTGCGTCGACGGCGACGCGGCGGCGCGGATCGTCCAGGTGTGCGACGGATCGACGATCGCGATGTCGGCGTCGAAGCCTTCGGCGATGTCGCCCTTGCCGTTGAGGCCGTAGCGCTGCGCCGCGGTCCAGCTCGTCACGCGCGCCATGTGGTTGTAGCCCATGCCGCGCCGCGAGCCCTCGCTGACGAGCGCAGGCAGCAGGTACTCGGTGCCGCCGAAGCCCGACTTGGCCATCCAGATGTTGCCGAAGTAGCGCTTCGGGATCTTGGTCTCGTGGCGGCAGCACGCGTGGTCGGAGCACACCCAGTCGAGCTCGCCGGCGAGCAGCGCGTCCCAGAGGAACTCGACGTCGTCGCGCGGCCGGATCGGCGGATTGACCTTCGCGAGCTCGGCCGCCTTCGACGCGATGTCCAGCATCAGGTGGCCGATCGTCACCTCGCGGCGGAAGTCGATGTGCGGGAACACCTCGGCCATCGTCATCGCCGCCTGCACGGCCTTGCGCGAGCTCAGGTGCAGGAGGTTCACGTTCGGGAGCGCCGCCTCGTTGGCGAGGTAGGCGGCGGTGAACACCGCGAGGCCTTCGCTGTGCGGCGGCCGCGACGCGCTGTAGGCGGCCAGCCCCTTCAGCGACTTGTCCTTCTCGACGATCCTGGTGTAGGCGGTCATGATCTCCGCCGTCTCGCAGTGCAGCGAGAGCGAGATCTGCTTCGCGCGGTCGGGGAACCTCTCGCGCGCCTTCTGCAGGCCGCGCATGATGAACTCGAAGTGCGCGACGTCGTAGCGCTCGTCTTCGCCGATCATCAGGAACTGGCGCTGCGAGTCGCTCGCGCCGTGCAGGCCGTGCGAGCCGTAGAACATGAAGATCTTGAAGCTCGCCACGCCGTGCTTCTCGATCAGCATCGGGATCTCGTCGATGTGCCGGCGCTCCATCGGCGCGAGGTGGAAGCCGTAGTCGACGTGGAAGCGGTCCTTCGAAAGCTTCAGCACCTCCGGGAAGAACTTCGCGTACGGCCCGCCCTTGTTGAGGTAGTACTGGCCGGTGCGGAAGTAGTTCAGGCTCGACGTGACGCCACCCATCGCCGCCGCCTTGCTCTCGCTGACGGCGTCTTCCGCGAGCGGCGAATAGATGCCGCAGTGCATGTGCGCGTCGACGACGCCGGGGAACGCGAGTCGCCCGCGGCCGTCGAAGACCGCCTTGGCGGTCGTCGCATCCTGGCCCGGCGCGACCTTGGCGATGCGGCCGTCGCGCACCGCGATGTCGGCCTCGTGGACGACGTTGCCATGCGGCCGAACGACGCGGACGTCGCGGATCAGGAGGTCGTGTTGCGGTGTCGCGCTCATGCGGGAAGGTTCCTCCGTCGCTTCAGTTGGTTCAGCAGGCCGCCCGCTTCGACGAGATCGAGCAGCAGCGTCGAGAGCGGCTTGCAGTCGAGGACCTCGCCGCCCGCGCGCAGCACGCGGCCGGCGCGCGCGTCGAACGCGACCGCCTCGCCGTCCGCGATGCGGTCGGCCTGCGGGCACGTCAGCAGCAACAGGCCGACGTTGAATGCGTTGCGATGGAAGAGGCCCGAGTAGCCGGGCGCGATCACCGCCGCGACGCCGAGGTGCACCAGGACGCTCGCCGCCTGCTCGCGCGACGACCCGATGCCGAAGTTCGCGCCGGCGACGACGACGTCGCCGCGCTGCACCTGCATCGCGAACTCGGGGCGGACGCGCTCCAGGCAATGGCGCGCGATGACGTCGATGCCGTGCTTCATCGCGTGGCCCGGCGCCAGCTGGTCGGTGTCGACGTCGGCCGGCAGCTTCCAGACCCTCACGCGAGCAGCTCCCTGGGGTCGCTGATCCGCCCGCGCAGCGCCGACGCCGCCACCGTGTACGGCGAGCCGAGGAAGACGCGCGCCGTCGCCGAGCCCATGCGGCCCTGGAAGTTGCGGGCGGTCGAGGAAACGACGGTGCTGCCCTCCGGGATCGCGGCGCCGTAACCGGCGCACGCGCCGCACGCGCTCGGCAACACCGTCGCGCCGGCGCCGATCAATGCGGCCATCGTGCCTTCCCGCTCCGCGATCGCGCGCTCGGCGACGCTCGCAGGCGCCACGAGCAGCTGGACGCCGCGCGCGACCTCGCGGCCCTTCAGAACGCGCGCCGCTGCGCGCAGGTCGTCGAGCTTGGCGCCGGTGCAGGCGCCGATGTAGGCGACGTCGACGGCCGTCGGCTCGAGCGCGCTCGCCGGCTGCACGTTGGCCGGGCTGTGCGGCAGCGCGACCTGCGGCGCGAGCGTCGACGCGTCGAACGCGTGCGCCTCGTCCTCGCTGCCCGCGTCGCTCTGCCAGCGCGCGAGGTCGACCGCAGCGGGATCGACGCCGTGCGCGACGAGCCAGTCGCGCGTGACGGCATCGGGTGCGACGAGGCCGACCTGCGCACCGAGCTCGGCGCTCATGTTGGCGAGCGTCATGCGCTCGGCCATCGACAGCGCAGCCACGGCCTCGCCGGCGTACTCGACCGCCTGGTAGCGCCCGCCGTTCATGCCGAAGGTCCCGAGCATCGCGAGCATCATGTCCTTCGCGCTCACGCCGTCGGCGAGCCGGCCGCTCCAGCGCATCGCGATCGTCTGCGGCACCTCGAGCCAGATCGCCCCGGTGACGACGACGCCGAGCATCTCGGTGGCGCCGATCCCGAACATGTAGGCGCCGAACGCGCCGCCGGTCGGCGAGTGCGAATCGCCGCCGACGCAGAACATCCCGGGCCGGATCAGCCCGCGCTCGGGAACGACGACGTGGCAGATGCCCTGCCCGTCGAGCACGTGCGGCAGCGCCTGCTCGGCCGCCCATTCGCGCGCGATCCGCACGATGCGCCGCGATTCGTCGTCGCGCTCGGGCAGGTAGTGGTCGAGGACGAGCACCACCTTGCGCTTGTCCCAGATCCCGGCGTTCAGCTCGTCGAGCATCGGCTTCAGGCGCCGCGGCCCGCTCGAGTCGTGGAACATCGCGAGGTCGACCGCGCACGTCACCGTCTCGCCGACCGCGACCGCGTCGCGGCCGGCGGCGCGCGCGATCAGCTTCTGCGCAAGCGACTGCGGGCGCGAGGGCGCGGCCACGTCACGACTCCGGCGTCGCACCGCTGCGCCGGACGAGCGGCGCCCAGCGCGCGATGTCGGCCTCGACGAAGCGCGCGAACTCCTGCGGGCTCGACGCGACCACCTCGGCCGCGTCCTGCTCGAGGCGCTTGCGGATGGTCTCGGACTTCATCGCGGTGCGCGCGGCGTCGCTGATGCGCTGCACGAGCTCGGGCGCCATCCGCGCAGGGCCGCCGTCGAGGGCCGACCTGGCCACCGCGTCGGCGGCGAGGTTGCCGCCGGCGCCAGACTTGTTCTCGACGATGACCGTGCGCCCGAGCAGGCGCGCGAGCTCGGACGCGAGCTCGCGCGCGATCGTGCCGGTGCTGCCGCAGGGCGGCGTGCCGACCCAGAGCCGCATCGGCGCGTTGCCCTGGGCGCGCAGCCTGGGGCACGCGGCGAGCGCTGCAGTGGCGATCAGGAGCTGGCGGCGGTTCCGCTTCATCGCGTTCACAGACCCAGGTACGCGCGCTTCAGCTCGCTCGACGCGAGAAGCTGCTGCGGCGTGCCGGCGAAGCGCTGCTCGCCATTCTCGAGCACCAGCGCGCGCTGCGCGATCGCCAGCGACTGCGCCACGTTCTGCTCGACGAGCAGGACCGACAGGCCGTCGGCGTGCAGCCGGCCGATGAGCGCGAACAGCTCCTCGACGAGCAGCGGCGACAACCCGAGCGACGGCTCGTCGAGGATGAGCAGCCGCGGCTCGGCCATCAGGCCGCGGCCGATCGCGAGCATCTGCTGCTCGCCACCGCTCATCGTCCCGGCTTTCTGCGTCGTGCGCTCCGCGAGGCGGGGAAACGTCGCGTAGACGCGCTCGAGATTCGCGGCGCGCCGTTCGCGCGCGCGCGCGTACGCTCCGAGCTCGAGGTTCTCGCGCACGCTCAGGTTGGGGAAGATCCGGCGACCCTCGGGCACCTGGATCAGCCCGGCCTTGACGACGTCGCGATAGTGGCGGTTCGTGAGATCGTCGCCGTCGAACGTCACCTGGCCGCCGCGCGCGGGCAGCAGCCCGCAGACGATGTGGTTCAGCGTCGTCTTGCCCGCGCCGTTGCTGCCGAGCAGCGCGACGATCTCGCCGCGGTCCACCTGCAGATCGACGCCGCGCAGCACCTCGGTGCGGCCGTAGCCGCCGCGCAGCGCGCGGACGTCGAGCAACGCGGCGGTCGTCGTCATGCCACCGTCGCCCGCAGCCGCGCGGCCGCGCCATGGCCGAGATACGCTTCGATCACGCGCGGATCGGCGGTCACCGACGCCGGCGTGCCCTCGGCGATCAGGCTGCCTTGCGCCAGCACCCACACGTGCCGGGCGAGGTGCATCACCGCCTGCATCACGTGCTCGATCATGAGCACGGTGATGCCGCCGGCGGCGATGCCGAGGATGACCGGGATCATCGTCGCCACTTCCTGCGGGTTCAGGCCGGCCAGCACCTCGTCGAGCAGCAGCAGCCTGGGCCGGGTCGCGAGCGCGCGCGCCAGCTCGAGGCGCTTGCGGCCCGCCACGGTCAGGTCGGCCGCGGGCTGGTCGAGCTGCGGCGAGAGGCCGACGCGATCGGCGACGCGCTCGGCCTCGGCCAGCGCGGCGGCGCGCGCGGCGACGTGGAGATGCGCGCCGACGGCGATGTTCTCGCGCACCGTCTGCGCGGCGAACGGCTGCACGATCTGGAACGTCCGGGCGAGCCCGTCGCGCGCGTTCAGGTGCGGCGCGCGGCCGGTGATGTCACGGCCGTCGAACACGACGCGGCCGCGGTCGGGGACGAGAAAGCCCGACATCAGCGCGAACAGCGTCGTCTTGCCGGCGCCGTTCGGCCCGATCAGCGCGGCGAGCGTGCCGGCGTGCAGCGAGAGGCTCACGTCCTGCACGGCACGGACGCCGCCGAACGCGATCGACACGCCGTCGAGCCGCAGCAGTGGTTCAGCCACGACGCTTCCGCCAGGGCGCGCGCAGCGCGCGACCCGATCCGGCGAGGCCGCGCGGCACGAACGTCACCATCAGGACCAGCACCGATCCGTAGATCACGAGGTTGAGGCCCGGCACGTTGCCGAAGAGGTTGCGCGTGCCTTCGGCGAGCGCGTGCAGAACGGCGGCGCCGAGCACGGGACCCCAGAGCGTTCCGAGGCCGCCGACGATCGCACCGACCAGCGCTTCGATGCTGACCTGCGGCCCGAACGCGATCGCGGGATCGATGTACTGGAACACCTGCAGGTAGAACGCGCCGGCGGCGCCCGTCAGCGCCGCCGACAGCACCGTCGCCAGCAGCTTGGTGCGCCGCGGATCGACGCCGACTGCGCGTGCCGCGTCCTCGTTGTCGCGCACGGCCTGCAGCCGCGCGCCGAACCGCGAGTGCCGCACCCAGGAGGCGAGCAGCAGTGCCGCGACGACGCAGACCAGCACGACGCCGATGAAGCCCTTGCGCGAGCCGAACTGCATGTGCGCCGCCGACTCGTGCAGCGGCAGCATCATGCCGACGCCGCCGCCGGTGAAGGCGACGGAGACCGCGACGATGCGAGCGACCTCGGCGAACGCCAGCGTCACCAGCGCGAAGTACGAGCCCTTCAGGCCGTAGCGGAACACGATCGCGCCGACGATCGCTCCGACGAGCCCCGCGCCGGCGATCGCGGCCGCGAACGCCGCCCAGGCGTTGGCGCCGTGCGTGACCTGCGCGATGGCGCTGGCGTACGCGCCCGTGCCGAAGAAGAGCGCGTGGCCGAACGAGAACTGCCCGCCGAATCCGCCGAGCAGGTGCCACGCCAGCGCGAGCAGCGCGGCGTAGAGCGTCATCATCAACGCGTTCAGCCAGACGCCCGACTGCAGCCACGCGGTGAGCGCGACGACCGCGAGCGCGAACAGCGCGATGCCGGCAACGTCGCGCGTCATGTCCGCGGCTGCTTCGTCATGCGCGGGCGCCGAACAGCCCGGTGGGACGGAACAACAGCACCGCGATGAAGATCGCGAAGATGCCGATCTGCCCGAGCGACTCGCCGAGGAAGAGCCCGCTGAGCGATTCGACGACGCCGATCAGCAGCCCGCCCGCGAGCGCACCCGCGAAGCTGCCCATGCCGCCGAGGACGACGATCGTGAAGGCGATGAGCACGAAGCCGCCGCCGACCTGCGGATTGACGTAGTACGCCGGCAGCAGGAAGCAGGCCGCCGCGCCGACGCACGCCAGCCCGACGCCGAAGCTCATCGCGTAGACGTGCTCGACGTCGATGCCCATCAGCCTGGCGCCGGTCCTCTCCTTGGCGACGGCGCGGATCGCGCGGCCGAGGTCGGTGCGGCCGACGATCAGCAGCATCACCGCGCTCGCCCCCAGCGCACCGACGAAGGCGACGATCTTCGGCAGCGCGATGAAGGCCGGACCGATCGCCACGGTCGTGAGCGTGTACGCGGTCTCGATCGTGCGGGTGTCGCTCTTGAACGCCATCAGCGCGAGGTTCTCGAGCACGATCGCGAGCCCCAGCGTCACGAGCAGGATGTTCTCGTCCTTGCCGTGGCTGGCGCGGTTGATCACGCCGCGTTGCAGGGCGTAGCCGAGCGCGAACATCGCCGGCACCACGATCGGCAGCGCCAGGTACGGGTCGATTCCCCAGCTCGTCTTCAGGCCGTAGACGCCGTAGAGCGCGACCATCAACGCCGCGCCGTGGGCGAAGTTGATGATGTGCAGCACGCCGTAGATCAGCGTCAGCCCGAGCGCCACCAGGGCGTAGACCGCTCCGGTGGTCAGGCCGTTGAGCACCGACGCGAAGAGGATGTCGAAGCCCATGCCGATCCGCGTGCCCGAGCGTGCGGGAGCGCTTCAGCTGCGCAATGGGAAGAGCGGCTCGGCTTCGCGGTATTCGCGCGGGACGATCACCCGGATGTCGCCCTTGATCACCTGCGTCATCAATGGCCGCGCGCCCGTGTTCTGGCCGTTCTCGAACTTCGTCGGGCCGTACGGCAGGAAGTGATCGCTGAACGTGCTCGACGCCAGCGCATCGGTGATGGCGGCGCGGTCGGCGCTCTTCGCGCGCTCGATCGCATCGGCCAGCAGTTGCACCGCGGTGTAGGTATTGAACACCTCGTAGCTGTAGAAGAGGTTCTTCGCCTCGGTGCGCTTCTTCAGCTCGAGCGCGCGCCTGTCCTTCGGATTGAACCAGTGGTTGCAATCGATGATGCCGTTGGCGGCGTCGGGGAACTCCTTGACGAACTTGTAGCTCGACGCGGCACCGCCGAGCACCGAGTAGATCGCCTTCGGAGCGACCTTCTGCTGCTGCATCGTGCGAACGAGCAGCGCGTACTCGTTGTAGTAGTTGGCGGGGATCACGATGTCGGGGTTCACCGCCTTCATCCGCAGCACGATGTTGTTGAAGTCGCGCGTCGGGTTGGCGTGCTTGACGATCTCCTTCACGTCGTAGCCGAAGCCGGGCAGCTCCTTGGCGAGCAGGTTGGCGGTGCCGGTGCCGAACAGGCTCTCCTCGTGGACGATCATGACCGTCTTCGCGGGCTTGCCGGCTGCGGTGTTGAGGACATGCAGGTTGGAGACCGCGATCTGCGCACACACCCGGTAGCCCGGGCCGAACCGGAACGTGTTCTTCAGGCCGCGCTCCACGATCTGGTCGGCCACCCCCACGTCGACGACGTGCGGCAGGTTGTACTTGGCGGCCGCCTGCGTCGTCGCCAGGCAGATCGCGCTCGCGTAGGCGCCGACGACCGCGGCGCAACCCGCCTCGTTCATCTTCTCGATCTCGGCGGTGCCCGCCTGCGGCGTGCTCTGGGCGTCGCCGAGCATCGCCTCGAGCTTGGCGCCGCCGAGGCTCCGGATGCCGGTCTTGTTGACGTCTTCGATCGCCATCAGCGCGCCTTCGCGGCACTGCTGGCCCGAGTAGGCGAGCGCGCCCGTCACCGGGTGCAGGATGCCGACCCTCACGGCCTTGGGCTGGGCACCGCCGATCAACGGAAACGCGATCGCGGACGCGGCCGCGGCAGATTGACCAATGAAGGTGCGACGGTTGCTCAACTTGAACGCTCCCATGCCTTTGCGAAGTCGCGGGGTCGGATGCGCCGAAAGCCTGGATTCCCGGCTGGTGCAGCCGACACGTGAAACAGCATCTTGCACCATTCGCCGCTGCGCCGACTCCCAGGCGCCCGGTGGGGCAGCGAGGGCCAACGCATTCCGGGCCCTCTACCTCGAAGCCTCGCCCAACTGAGGTGAGCGTCGGCGAATCACGTGACTCCCGCGCCCACCTGCGCCGCCCTCACCTCCGTCCGCACCTGCTCGGTCAGCTCCGCCTTGATCTCGCTGAACTCCGCTGTCGTCTTCACCGAGTAGTGCCGCGGATGCGCGATCGGCACCACGCGGTCGAGCTTGATCCGCCCCGGCCGCGCGCTCATGACGACGACGCGCGAGCCCATGAAGACCGCTTCGTCGATGTCGTGCGTCACGAAGAGCACGGTCTTCTTCTCGGCTTCCCAGATGCCGAGGAGCAGCTCCTGCATCAGCTCGCGCGTCTGGTGGTCGAGCGCGCCGAACGGCTCGTCCATGAGCAGGATGCGGGGATCGTTGGCGAGCGCGCGCGCGATCGCGGTGCGCTGCTGCATTCCGCCCGACAGCTGCTTCGGGTAGTGATGCTCGAAGCCCTGCAAGCCGACCTTGGCGACGAAGCCGTTCGCGATCGCGAGCTGCTCGGCGCGCGGCACCCCGCGCTCTCGCAGGCCGAAGCAGATGTTGTCGAGCACGGTCAGCCACGGAAAGAGCGTGTAGCTCTGGAAGACCATGCCGCGGTCGGCGCCAGGGCCGCGGATGCGGCCGCCGTCGAGCAGCACCTCGCCCGCGCTGGGCCGGTCGAGCCCGGCGACGATGCGCAACAGCGTGCTCTTGCCACAGCCCGAAGGGCCGAGGATCGTGACGAAGTCGTTCTCGGCGACGTCGAGGTCGGTCGCGCGCAGCGCCGGCGTCGCCGTGCCGTCGCGCGACGTGAAGGTGCGCGTCAAGCCGCGCACGGCGAGCAGCGGCGTCATGCGCCGAGCTCCTTCGCCGCGTTCGGGATGACGGCGTGTCGTCTCATCGGCCGAGCTGCGCCCACGGGTAGAGCCGCTGGTTGAGCCACGCGAACAGGACGTCGCTGATCAGCCCGATCACGCCGATGACGATGATCCCGAAGATGATCTGGTCGGTCGCGAGAAGCGCCTGGCTGTCGGTGATCATGTGGCCGATTCCCGTCGATGCGCCGATCAGCTCGGCGACGATGACGTAGGTCCAGGCCCAGCCGAGCACCATCCGCAGCGCCTCTGCGATCTCGGGCGCCGCGCCGGGCAGCAGCACGCGGCGGATCAGGCCACGGTCGCCGACGCCGAGCGTGTACGCCGCCTCGACGAGGTCGCGGCGCGTGTTGCCGACGATCACGGCGATCATCAGCACGAGCTGGAAGAACGAGCCGATGAAGATCAGCGCGAGCTTCTGCGCTTCGCCGATCCCGGCCCAGAGGATCAGCAGCGGAATGAACGCGCTCGCCGGCAGGTAGCGCGCGAAGCTCACGAAGGGCTCGAAGAACGCCTCGACCGGCTTGTACGCGCCCATCGCGACGCCGAGCGGCAGTGCGAGCAGCGCCGCGATCGCGAAGCCGCCGAAGACGCGCCACACGGTCCAGCCGATGTCCCAGCCGAAGCCCTGGCTCGCGAGCAGCGTCCAGCCCGAGCGCAGCATCGAGAGCGGATCGGCGAGGAAGGTCTTGGAGACGAAGCCGCCGAAGGTCGCGATCGACCAGCCGGCGACGAAGACGACGAAGAACGCGATGCCGAGCGCGAGCCGCGCACCCGGCGCGACGGGGGTCAGCGGCTTCATCGGAGCGCGGTCATCCTGAGCGCAAGCGAAGGATCTCGTCCGTATCGCACCATGAGATCCTTCGCTGCGCTCAGGATGACGACGGCGGCACGACCGCCCTCGTCACTTGATGAACTGCGTGTCCGCGAGCTTCGTCAGGTCGGGAATCGACTTGATGATCCCCGCTTCCAGCAGCAGGTCGGCGGCTTCCTTGCTGAACTGCGCGTGCTCGCCGGCGAAGAACTTCTGGTTGGCGGCGCGGTCCTGCCAGCGCAGGTATTTCTGGCTGTTCTCGAACGCCTCGCCGCTCTGCTTGACGTCGGCGCCCATGATCTCGAAGCTCTTCTTCGGCTCGGCCTTGATCATGTCGACGGCGTCGAAGTAGCTGTCGGCGAGCGCCTTGGCGGCCTTCGGGTTCTCGGACAGGAACTTCGGCGTGCAGCCGAAGGTGTCCATCACCATCGGGTAGTCGAGCGTCGTCGCGATGATCTTGCCCGCCTCGGGCTTGGCGCGCACCGCCGAGAGGTACGGCTCGTACGTCATCGCGGCGTCGATCCCCTCGGTGCCGGCGATGATCGCGTTGGCGGCCGGCTGCGGCTCGAGGTTGACGACCTTGACGTCCTTCACCGAGAGGCCGTTCTTCTTCAGCATCCAGGCGAGCGCGAAGTATGGCGAGGTCCCTGGCGGGCTCGCGGCGACGGTCTTGCCCTTGAGGTCGCTGATCTTCGCGACGCTCGGCTTCACGACCATGCCGTCGGCTCCGAAGCTCTTGTCGAGCTGGAAGATCTGCGTCGTCGTCACGCCGGCGGCGTTCCAGCCGATCCACGTCTCGACCGTCGTCGCCGCGCACTGGACGTCGCCCGACGCGATCGCGAGATGGCGGTCCTTCTGCGGGATCTTCTTGATCGTGACGTCGAGGCCGTGCTTCTTGAAGATGCCGGCCTCCTTGGCGAGCGTCAGCGGCGCGAAGCCGGTCCAGCCCGAGATGCCGATCGCGACCTTGGTCTCCTGCGCGTGCGCGGCGGGCGACGCGGCGAGCGCGGCAGCGGCAAGCAGGAGGGCGTGCTTCTTCATGCGGATTCCTTTCGCGGCAGGGACAAACATGCGTCGCGGCCGAGCGGGGGCCGCTCGCCGTTGCAGCGCACTGTAGCCGCAGCGGGGACGCCGACTGCCGCGGGCCGGTCGCGCCGGCCTAGCGGAAGAGCTCGTCGAGCTCCTCGGGCGAGATCCTCGCCTCGAACACGGTGACCTCGAGCCCTTGCGCGAGATCGAACGCGGATCCTGCCCAGGTCGTCCCGGCACCGGGCCGGTCGGCGGCAGACCGTTCGTCGCTTCGCACGAAAGCCGGCACGAAGTCGTTGTCGCGCCTTCCCTGGCGCTGCTCGATGGTTCTCTGATTGCCCTGCACGATTCCTCTCCGCTCTTCGACTCCCTTCGGCTGCCGACGAACGGTGGCCGGGGGTCGATGCACGGACGAATTTGTAACGCAGCGGGGCCGCCGGCGCGTCCCCCGGTTCGCGTGTTTCTCCCCGTAAGCGACGTTGCTCAGGCCGCGAGCCAGAGCGCCGGCAGGTCGGGAATCGTGCGAAAAACACGCGCCAGCGCGCCGTCGCGGACGAGCGTGGTTGCGCGCTCGATGTCGGCCGCGAGCGAGCGATCGCTCGGCATCGCGGCGCAGCGCTGACGCACGAGCGCGTGCGCCGCCTCGAGCGGCGCCGAGCTCGCGAGCGGGCGCAGGAACTCGACCCCCTGTGCCGCGGCGAGCAGCTCGATCGCGAGGATCGTCGCCGTGTTGGCGATCATCGGCTGCAGGCGGCGCGCCGCGAACGTCGCCATCGAGACGTGGTCTTCCTGGTTCGCACTCGTCGGCAGGCTGTCGACGCTCGCCGGATGCGCGAGCGACTTGTTCTCGCTCGCGAGCGACGCCGCCGTGACGTGCGCGATCATGAAGCCGCTGTTCAGGCCCGGCTCGGGCGTCAGGAACGGCGGCAGGCGCGAGACGTTGGCATCGATCAGCATCGCGATGCGCCGCTCGGCGATCGCGCCCACCTCGGCGATCGCGACCGCCATCGCGTCGGCGGCGAGCGCGACCGGCTCGGCGTGGAAGTTGCCCCCGGAAACGATCGCTCCGTCGTCGCCCCCGAAGACGAGCGGGTTGTCGGTGACCGCGTTCGCTTCGCGGACGAGGACGAGCGCGGCGTGGCGCAGCTGGTCGAGGCACGCGCCGACGACCTGCGGCTGGCAGCGCAGGCTGTACGGATCCTGGACGCGGTCGTCGCCCTGCAGGTGCGAGCGGCGGATCTCGCTGCCGGCCAGCAGCGCCCGGTAGTAGCGCGCGACGTCGATCTGCCCCGGCTGGCCACGCAGTGCGTGGATGCGCGGGTCGAACGGCCCGTCGCTGCCGCGCGCGGCGTCGACCGTCAGCGCGCCGACGACGAGCGCCGCCTCGAGCACCGGCTCGAACGAGAACAGCGCGTGCAGCGCGAGAGCGGTCGAGACCTGCGTGCCGTTGATGAGCGCGAGGCCCTCCTTCGCCTCGAGGACGAGCGGTGCCAGGCCCGCGCTGCGCAGCGCGTAGTCGGCGGCGATGCGCTCGCCGCGCTCGTCGATGCACTCGCCTTCGCCGAGGAGGGCGAGCGTGAGGTGCGCGAGCGGCGCGAGGTCGCCCGACGCGCCGACCGAGCCTTGCGAAGGAACGAGCGGCACGATGCCGGCGTCGTGCATCGCGACGATCGCGTCGACGACCTCCTCGCGCACTCCCGAATGGCCGCGCGCGAGGCTCGCCGCCTTGAGCGCGAGGACGAGGCGGACGACGGCAGGAGCGAGCGGCTCGCCGACGCCGACGCTGTGCGAGCGGATCAGGTTGAGCTGCAGGAGCGCGAGGTCGCCGGCCGCGATCCGCGTTCCGGCGAGCTTGCCGAAGCCGGTGTTGACGCCGTAGACCGGCGCTTCGCCGGCGGCGGCGCGCTGGACGAGCGCGGCGCTGGCGCGGACGCGCTCGCGCGCGCCGTCGTCGATCGCCAGCGCGACGCCGCCGGCGTGCAGCCGCTGCAAGTCGTCGAGGGTCAGCGCGCCAGCGCCGAGCACGAGTCGCTTGTCATGCTGAGCGGAGCGAAGCGTCTCCTCGTCTTGCACGTCGCGATCCTTCACCTCGCTCAGGATGACAGGCGCACCATCGGCAGCTTCAGCCCCTGCTCGCGCGCGCACGCGATCGCCTCCGCGTAGCCGGCGTCGGCGTGGCGCATGACGCCGGTCGCAGGATCGTTCCAGAGGACGCGCTCGATCCGCTTCGCTGCCGCGTCGCTGCCGTCGCAGACGACGACGACGCCGGCGTGCTGCGAGTAGCCCATGCCGACGCCGCCGCCGTGGTGGAGCGAGACCCACGTCGCGCCGCTCGCGGTGTTGAGAAGCGCGTTCAGCATCGGCCAGTCGGAGACCGCGTCGGTGCCGTCCTTCATCGCCTCGGTCTCGCGGTTCGGGCTCGCGACCGAGCCCGAGTCGAGGTGATCGCGCCCGATCACGATCGGCGCCTTCAGCTCGCCGGACTTGACCATCGCGTTGAACGCGAGACCGGCGCGGTGGCGCTCGCCGAGGCCGATCCAGCAGATCCGCGCCGGCAGGCCCTGGAAAGCGATCCGTTCTTCGGCCATGTCGAGCCAGCGGTGCAGGTGCGCGTCGCGGGGGAAGAGCTCCTTCAGCTTGGCGTCGGTCTTGCGGATGTCGTCGGGGTCGCCCGACAGCGCGACCCAGCGGAACGGCCCCTTGCCGCGGCAGAAGAGCGGCCGGATGTACGCCGGAACGAAGCCCGGGAACGCGAACGCGTCGGCGACGCCGGCGTCGAACGCGACCTGGCGGATGTTGTTGCCGTAGTCGACGACCGGGATGCCGAGGTCGCGAAAGCCGAGCATCGCCTCGACGTGCAGCGCGCAGCTCTGCGCCGCGGCGTCGCGCAGCGTCGCGTGGTGCGCCGGATCGGCCTGCGCCGCCTTCCATTGCGCGACGGTCCAGCCCGCGGGCAGGTAGCCGTTGACCAGGTCGTGCGCCGACGTCTGGTCGGTGACGAGATCGGGCCGCGGCCCGCCCGAGCGCGCGCGTCGCAGCAGCTCGGGGAGCAGCTCGGCGGCGTTGCCGAGCAGGCCGACCGAGACCGCGCGCTTCGCGCGCGTGTGCGCGGCGATGCGCGCGAGCGCGTCGTCGACGTCGCTCGCCTGCTCGTCGAGGTAGCGCGAGCGCAGGCGAAAGTCGATCCGCGACTGCTGGCACTCGACGACGAGCGACGATGCGCCGGCGAACGTCGCCGCGAGCGGCTGCGCGCCGCCCATGCCGCCTAGCCCCGCGGTCAGGATCCAGCGGCCGCTCAAGCTCCCCGCGTAGTGCTGCCGACCCGCCTCGACGAACGTCTCGTACGTGCCCTGCACGATGCCCTGGCTGCCGATGTAGATCCACGAGCCCGCGGTCATCTGCCCGAACATCATCAGGCCCTTGCGGTCGAGCTCGTGGAAGTGCTCCCACGTCGCCCACTTCGGCACCAGGTTCGAGTTGGCGATCAGGACGCGCGGCGAGTCGACCGTCGTGCGAAAGACGCCAACCGGCTTGCCGGACTGGACGAGCAGCGTCTCGTCCTCGCCGAGCGCGCGCAGCGCCTCGAGGATCGCCTCGAAGCTCGCCCAGTCGCGCGCCGCCTTGCCGATGCCGCCGTAGACGACGAGCGCGTCGGGGTTCTCGGCGACCTCGGGGTCGAGGTTGTTCTGGATCATCCGGTACGGCGCTTCGATCAGCCAGTTGCGACAGCTGAGCGCGGCGCCGCGCGGCGCGCGCACCGGGCGCGCGCCGACGGTGGCGGGCGAGGTCGAGAGGTCGGGCATGGCAGCTCCGGCAGCGGCGGACGGCTCGACTGTAGGCTTTCCTGTCGTCCTGGGCGACGCTCAGGATGACAATGGCGACCGTGCAAGGGCTCGTTCCGCAATCGTTCGTCGTGCGAACCGCCGACGTCGCCGCGCAGCCGTGGCAGAACGGCGGCGGCGTCACGCGCGAGCTGCTCGCGTTGCCGGCGGGCAGCGATTGGCGCGTTCGCGTCAGCGTCGCCGACGTCGCGAGCGACGGCGACTTCTCGACCTTCGCCGGCGTCGCACGCTGGTTCGCCGTCGTCGAGGGCGCCGGCGTCGTGCTCACGGTCGACGGCCGCGAGCATCGCTGCACGCGCGACGACGAAGCGGCGATGTCGTTCGCCGGCGGCGCGCGGACGTCTTGCCGGATGATCGACGGCGCGACCCGCGATCTCAACCTGATGCTGCGCGGCGTGCGAGGCTCGCTCGCGCGCGTCGTCGCCGGCCGCGCCTGGCAGCCGCGCGAGCGCGCGTGCGGGCTCTACGCGATCGCCGCCGGCAGCGTGCGGTGCGGCGACCAGGCGCCAGCGCCGATGCCTGCGCACGCGCTGCGCTGGTGGCCGGCCGCACCTGCGACGGTCGCGTTCGACGGCAGCGGCTGGTGGC
>DASSRF010000233.1:0-2312 GCA_035701945.1 Caldimonas sp.
GTTCGCGGCGATGATCGTCGCGCTCGCGAAGCTGCGCATCGCCGATCGCCATCGCGAGCGAGGCGCGACACCGCGACGCGGCGGCATCGCCGAAGGCTGGCACTACGTCCGCAGCCGGCCCGACCAGCAGGTCGTGCTCGCGATGCTCTTCCTGATCGCGACCTTCGGCCTCAACTTCCCGATCTTCATCGCGACGATGGCGGTGAGCGTGTTCCACGCCGGCGCGCACCGCTACGGTCTCCTGACGTCGCTGCTCGCGATCGGCTCGGTCGGCGGAGCGCTGCTCGCGGCGCGGCGCGACCGGCCGCGGACGTCGGTGCTCCTCGCCGGCGCCGCGGTGTTCGGCGCCGGCTGCGCGCTCGCCGCGGCGATGCCCGGCTACTGGCTCTTCGGCGCGACGCTCGTCGTCATGGGCGCGGCGTCGCAGACCTTCATGACGAGCGCCAACAGCACGATCCAGCTCGGCACCGATCCGGCGATGCGCGGCCGCGTCATGGCGATCTATCTCGCGATCGCGATGGGAACGACGCCGCTCGGCGCGCCGATCGTCGGCTGGGTCGCCGACGTCGCCGGCGCGCGCTGGTCGCTCGTCGTCGGGGCGGCGGCGGGGCTCGGTGCGGCGCTGCTCGGCGTGCTCTGCCGGCGAGCGATGGCCTCGGACGTGCGCGCGAGCACGGAGTCCGAATCCGGCCGGTGACTCGCTCCGCAGGCGAACCCGAGTCGCGGCTTTACGCTGCTTCACCCACCGCACCGCCGCGTTGCTGCAAGATCGCTCGACGCCCGACGCGGCCGCTGGGGTTTCGCGGGGCACCCGACTGGAGATCGCATGAAGTTCCTGCAAGTGCCGACGATGCTGATGGCTCTCGCTGCCGCCGCTCCCTACGCCGCGGGCGCGCAACCCGCCGCGCCGGTCGGCCGCGGCGACTTCGCCCAGCAGAAGCAGCGCGAGCTCGCGCGGATCGCCGAACGGATCCAGGCGCTGCAGGCGCTGCAGGGCTGCGTGCAGGCGGCCGCGGACGCCGCCGCGCTCCAGACCTGCAACGAGAACGCGCGCGCGGCGTTGAAGGGCCGCGGCGGCTGAGGCGACCGCGCTCGCTACGACGGCGGCGGATTCGGCGTCGCGAACGCGAGCGCGAGCGCCTCGTCGGTCGACATCGCGGCGCCGGCCGCGAGCGCGCGCTCGAACGCAGCGTCGTCGCCGACCGCGACGCGCGTCGCCGCGACCGCGCGTTCGCGCGTCTCGACGCTCGAGATCGACAGCGCGTAGCCGGTCTCGGCGCGCAGCCGATCGCCGTGGCCGCGCAACTTCGCCGCGCGCACCGCATCGCCTTCGGCGTGGGCGAGGTCGGCGAGCGACTCGCAGGCGTGGAGCAGCGCGACGCGATCGCCGGCGTCGCGTGCGATCGCGACGCCCTCGGCGAAGAGCGCGCGAGCGCCGGCGAGGTCGAGCCGACGCACCGCGAGGTCGGCGAGGCCCATGACGCAGCGCTGGATGCCGAACGCGTCGCCGAGCTCGCGCCGGATCGCGAGGCTCTCCTCGTAGAGGCGGCGCGCCTCGGCGTCGTCGTTGCGCGTGAACGCGAAGTCGCCGAGGTTGTCGAGCGTCATCGCGCTGCCGCGGCGGTCGCCGATGCCGCGCTTGATCGCGAGGCTCTCCTCGAGCATCGCCGTCGCGCGCTCGCGCTGCCCCTCGTAGTACAGGATCGTGCCGAGGTTGTTGAGCGACTGCGCGATCGGCTGCGGCACGCCTTCGGCGCGGTGCAGCGCGAGCGCCTGCTCGAGCAGCGGCAGGCCGGTCGCGGCGTCGCCGCTCTCGATCGCAACGAGCCCCATGCTCTCGAGCGCCGCGGCTTCGCCGGCGCGGTTGCCCTGGCGGCGGCGGATCTCGAGGCTCTGCGCATGGAAGTCGCGCGCCGCCGCGTAGTCGGCCTGGCGAAACGCGAGGATCCCGGCGCCGCGCAGCGCGCGCGCCATGAGGTCGGCGTCGGCGTCGGCGGGCGCGTGCTCGAGCGCGGTCGCGAGCGCCTGCCGCGCCTCGCGCACGAAGCCGCGCACGTTGAGGAAGCCGTGGCTCTCGACCGCGAGCCGCAGCGCGCCTTCGCCGTCGCCGCTGGCGAACGCCGACGCCAGCGCCGCGCGCAGGTTGTCGTGCTCGGCGGCGACGCGAGCGAGCCGCGCCGCCTGGTCGTCGCCGTGGACGTGCGGCCGCTCGCTGGCGAGCAGCGCGAGACACCAGTCGCGCAGCCGGTGCCGAGTCGCGGATTCTTCGCCGCGCTCGGCGAGCCGGTCGCGCGCGTAGTGCGCGATCGTCT